>NZ_JBNPJT010000090.1:0-269 GCF_050312595.1 Pseudomonas sp. UM16
GTGCTGCTGTCGCCGTCGGCATCCTTGAGGGTGTAGGTGAAGGTTTCGACGCCGGTGCCGGTGCGGTTGATGAAGTCCGGGTCGGCGGTGTTCAGGGTGTAGGTGTAGGAACCGTCGGCGGCCAGTACCAGTTTGCCGTAGGTGCCCTCGATGGACTGCGGTGTGATCGGACCACTGGCGATGCGGTCGGCACCTTGGGTGTCGTTGCTCAGCACGTTACCAGTCACGGTCAGCTGGGTTTCTGTGGCGGTGGTGCTGTTGGTGTCATT
>NZ_JBNPJT010000091.1:0-263 GCF_050312595.1 Pseudomonas sp. UM16
GTGACCCAACGGTGGTTTTCCGGGCTGCGCAGCATGGCCGAGTGATAGCTGTTGGCGTCCCACTCGTTCGGGTCATCTGGCAGGCGTGCGCGGATTTCGTTGGGCGTCTCCTCGCGTTCGATCCGGTAGTAATCGGGGATGTCGAGCATCGGATTGCCTCGCACCAGGGTCTGGCGCAGGGCCGCGGTCTGGTCGCCGGGAAGCTTTTCTTGGTTCCAGCCATCACGCGCCTTGTCGAGGTTGATCCGGGTGGGGCTGTTGTA
>NZ_JBNPJT010000092.1:0-260 GCF_050312595.1 Pseudomonas sp. UM16
GCGCAGCGGACGGGACTCGAACCCGCGACCCCCGGCGTGACAGGCCGGTATTCTAACCGACTGAACTACCGCTGCGTGTCGTGCAGGCCTGGACAGCAAAACCGCCGCTGATCTCAGGCACAAAAAAAGCGAACCTTAGGTCGCTCTCTTTGTTGCTTCGAGGAGTTCAAGGGCCTCAAAGCGAATATGGCGCAGCGGACGGGACTCGAACCCGCGACCCCCGGCGTGACAGGCCGGTATTCTAACCGACTGAACTACCG
>NZ_JBNPJT010000093.1:0-259 GCF_050312595.1 Pseudomonas sp. UM16
ATGCTCAAGACATGATTGAGCGCGTATTTAAGTTCTTTGACACCAACCCTGAGGTCCCTCAAGCCTTCATGTTCAGCCGCGACGGCGATGTTACCCGCAGTGGCTATCGCGTCCCTGGCACCCCGGGATTGCAGAATGTCCACGTCGTTCCCAGCGTGTTCGAAAGCATGACCGGTTTGCTACTCAGCCGCTCCGACAGAGTCGACCGCTACATCCGCCCTTATGCCGTCACCTCATCGGAAAGCAACCAAAACAAAAA
>NZ_JBNPJT010000094.1:0-251 GCF_050312595.1 Pseudomonas sp. UM16
TCGATGCTGCAGATGTTCCTGCTCGACGAACAGGTCGCCAGCTGCACCGGCTTGCGCCGGATCATCTGCAGCGGCGAAGCATTGCCGGTGGATGCCCAGACCCAGGTCCTGGCCAAGCTGCCGGCCGCCGCGTTGTACAACCTCTATGGCCCGACCGAAGCGGCCATCGACGTCACCCACTGGACCTGCCGCGAGGAAGGCCGCGACAGCGTGCCGATTGGCCAGCCAATCGCCAACCTGCAGACCTACGT
>NZ_JBNPJT010000095.1:0-251 GCF_050312595.1 Pseudomonas sp. UM16
GCAGCGGTAGTTCAGTCGGTTAGAATACCGGCCTGTCACGCCGGGGGTCGCGGGTTCGAGTCCCGTCCGCTGCGCCACTTTTCTCCAGATCGGTTCCAGAACCGGTTTGAGGTCCGAAGGCACCGAAGCCTTCAGGCCAGATCCCAGTTTCAAACAGGCGAAAGCTTGTGTGATACGCAGCGGTAGTTCAGTCGGTTAGAATACCGGCCTGTCACGCCGGGGGTCGCGGGTTCGAGTCCCGTCCGCTGCGC
>NZ_JBNPJT010000096.1:0-240 GCF_050312595.1 Pseudomonas sp. UM16
AGACAAGGCCCTTGCCATTACTGTGGGGCGCTGCAAGGTCTCCAGCAGCATTTGCATTTGCTCGAGATGGCCTTCCTCGCCCTGCGATGCAGGTGTTGCCCCGCGTCCCCAACTGCAGCGGTACAGCCATAAACGTAGCCCCTCACGCTTGAAGCGGTTGGCGGCCATAGAGACCATCAGATAGGCAATACCCAAGAGCGCTAACGTGATCGTTACTGGCGTCGACATAATCCAGGCAAA
>NZ_JBNPJT010000097.1:0-239 GCF_050312595.1 Pseudomonas sp. UM16
AGCAGGGCGATATGAACTTCATTCGCCCTGGCCATCATGTAGGCCTCTTGGCTGGTACTTGATGGCGTGGACAGGTCGCCGAGGATGACGAGCTCCCCCGCTAACACAACGCTGTTTGATATGTGGCTGTTGAGGGCTATGAACTTGCGATTCGCGATACCGGAAAGGTTAAGCCCGGCTCTCAAGGAATCGAAGGTTTGGGTTTTGGTATTTATAAAAACCTGAGGCTCAGCCATGTT
>NZ_JBNPJT010000098.1:0-237 GCF_050312595.1 Pseudomonas sp. UM16
AATTGGTAGACACGCCAGCTTCAGGTGCTGGTGACCTTACGGTCGTGGAAGTTCGAGTCTTCTTCTGGGCACCAATTTCAAATCTTAGAACAGCCCTGCGCTTCTGAGATTTACCGCAACACGCTACACTGTTTTCGTTACAAGCTACACCGCTTCATTTTGCCCAGATGGTGAAATTGGTAGACACGCCAGCTTCAGGTGCTGGTGACCTTACGGTCGTGGAAGTTCGAGTCTTCT
>NZ_JBNPJT010000099.1:0-234 GCF_050312595.1 Pseudomonas sp. UM16
GCGGCGGCGACGCAACATTCGTCGGTGAGCCAGGCAGGTAAAGCAACGATGGGCTTGTTGATCATCGGCTTTGAAAATCCGGATCCGCAGGCCAAAGACGACAACAAGCATTTCTCGCTGGGCTTTAACTGTGGGGGTGGCACCACCGCCATGGCGCTGTGGGAGTGCATGCGCAGCTACATGGAAGTAGGGCCGGATGCAGTACCTAATAGCCGAGTGGGTAGAGCACCCTAC
>NZ_JBNPJT010000009.1:0-241296 GCF_050312595.1 Pseudomonas sp. UM16
GGGGGGTTGCTGGATCAGGCAAGCGGGCGACAGTATTCTGCTAGCGCCACTGCTTGCACAAACCTATGCTGCACAGGTCCTTGTCTGGAAGTACCGCGATGTCTATCCCCACCTGCGATCGGCAGATTCTCGATCCCGCCCTGGAGCAGCAGCGCCTGGAGCTGGCCGACCTAGTGCGTCGTCATGCGCCACACAGCAGCAATGTCGAGTCGGCTATCGAAGACCTGTTCGTGGTCAGTTACCAGGAAAGCGTGCGCTCAATGCCAGCGCTGGCTCAACCGGCCTTGTGCATCCTCGCCCACGGCAGCAAGGAAATCTGTCTGGGGGATGAACGTTACATCTATGACCCGTTGCACTACATGGTGCTCTCGGTGGCCTTGCCGATCAGTGGCGTGTTGCTTGAGGCAAGCCCGGAGAACCCGAGCCTAGGGGTGCGAATGAACATTGACCCGGCGCAGATCAATAGCTTGATTGCCGAAGCCGGGCCGATGGGCGTTCCGGCGCAGCCTTCGGGTCGCGGGCTGTATGTCGAGCGCACAGATCCGCTGTTGCTCGATGCCTTGCTGCGTTTGATCCGCCTGCTCGACACACCGAAAGACATCGCGGTGTTAGCGCCGTTGATTCGTCGGGAAATACTCTACCGCTTGCTGCGGGGGCCGCAAGGCTATCGGTTCTACGAAATTGCCATGTCCAGCAGCCAGACCCATCGGGTTTGCCAGGCGATTGAATGGCTCAACCAGCACTTCCATCGCCCGCTGCGTATCGATGACCTGGCCCGTGAAGTGAACCTCAGCAGCTCGACCCTGCATCACCGCTTCAAGGCGGTGACTTCGATGAGCCCGTTGCAGTACCAGAAGCAGTTGCGTCTGCAGGAAGCGCGACGGCTGATGCTCAATGATGGGCTCGAAGCTGCAGTGGCCGGGTATCGGGTGGGCTATGAGAGCCCATCGCAATTCAGCCGTGAGTACAGTCGACTGTATGGCGCGCCGCCCGCGCGGGATCTAGCGCGGTTGCGCAGTGCACTGTAGACCGGCACCGACAAAGACGCCCTCCTGTGGGAGCCGGACTTGCCGGCGATGGGCTGCAAAGCAGCCCCGAATACACTACCGCGCTGTCACCACATGCTTGATTTCCTGAAAGGCACTCAACCCCCAAGGCCCAAGTTCGCGGCCAATACTGCTCTGCTTATAGCCACCCCAGGCCGTCTGCGGAAAAATCACCTGGGGTGCGTTGACCCACACCAAGCCTGCCTCAAGTGCGTTGGCCACCCGCTGCGCTGCGCCCAAATCCCGGCTTATGACGCTGGCAACCAAGCCAAACTCACTGTCATTGGCCAGGGCCACCGCCTCGGCCTCGCTGGCCACCGAGCGTACACACAACACAGGACCAAAGATTTCCTCACGCCACAGCGCACTGTCCAACGGCACCTCGGTAAACACCGTAGGGCTGATGAAGTACCCGCACGGCAGTTCAGCCGGGCGTGAACCACCGCAAAGCAATTGCGCGCCAGCGTCCAGCCCGGCAGCAATGTGTTTGTGCACACGCTGATACTGCGCGTGGTTCACCAGTGGGCCCATGTCACTTTCGCCGGCAAGCGGATCACCCAGTCGAATCGACTCGGCCTGGGTCTTGAGCCGGACGATAAAGTCCGCATACAAGGCCTCCGCCACCAACACCCGACTGGTGGCCGAGCACATTTGCCCGGCATTGAAAAAGCCGCCCAGGCAGGCCAGTTCCACCGCCAATTCGAGGTCCGCTTCCTCCAGCACCAACAAAGAGGATTTGCCGCCCAATTCCAGGCTCACGCCCTTGATCGTCTCGGCGGCACGCTGCATGACCTGCACGCCAACCGTATTGCTCCCGGTGAAGGAAATCTTGGCGATTCGTGGATCTGCCGCCAGCGCCGCACCTACCGCAATCCCGGTGCCGCAGACCAGGTTGAACACTCCGTCCGGCAAACCGGCCTCAGCAATCACCGCGACCAGTTCCAGCTCTGCCAGTGGCGTGACTTCAGACGGTTTCAACACTACGCAGCAACCGGCAGCCAAGGCCGGCGCGAGTTTCCATGCGGTGGTGACCATGGGGAAGTTCCACGGCACAATCAACCCGACTACACCGCATGGCTCGCGCCGTAACCGTGCTACAAAATCGTCAGTGGGCAACGCCACCGCACAGTCCTGTCCGGCGTCGAAACCGTCGGCAAGGTCGGCGTAATAGCAGAAGGTGGCAATGACATCGTCCACATCCAGCTGCGCTTCGGCCAACGGCTTGCCGTTGTTGCTGGCCTGCAAAGTGACCAGACGCTCGCGACGTGCCTCGACCCCCTCGGCAATCGTGCGCAGCACCTTCGCCCGCTCACTACCGGTACTGCTCGACCAGCCGCTGAACGCCTTGCGCGCGGCCAGGGTCGCACGCGCCACCGCTGCGCCGTCGCCGCCGGCCACTTCAGCCAACTGTTGTTCGTTGCTTGGGTTTATCACGCTAAGCGGGCACGGGCCGTGCTGCCAGACACCTTCGATATAAACACCGGCAAGCTTCATCATGCGGGTACCGCCTGCTGCCATTGGTTCTGGTCGATTTCAATCAGGCTCGGCCCCCTGCGGTCGCAGGCTTGACGTAGCGCTTCACGTAGCTGCTCCACATCGCCTACGGCTTGGGCTGCACAGCCCAAGGCCTTGGCCACGCCGATAAAGTCCGGGGTGTAAATGTCCACACCCACCGGCTCGATGGCGCGGTTGACCATGTATTTCTTGATTTCCTCGTAGCCCTGGTTGTTCCACAACAGCACGATCAGCGGTACCTGCGCCTCGGTGGCACTGGCCAGCTCCGGCAAGGTGAACTGCAGGCCGCCGTCACCGATCAGGCAGATGACCGGCGGGCGCGCTTCGATTGCTTGAGCACTGCCCAACCAGGCGCCCATCGCCGCCGGCAAGGCGTAACCGAGCGTGCCGTAGCCGGTGGAGGCATTGAACCAGCGCCGTGGCTGGTCCATGTCCAGGGTCAGGTTGCCGGTGTAGACCGGTTGGGTCGAGTCGCCCACCAGCACCGCGTTCGGCAGGGTCTCGAGCAAGGTTTTGAGCATGCGCGTCTGGCTGTGCATCGGCAGGTCCCAGTCGGCCAGCAACCGCTCGCGCAAGCAAGCTGCGCGGCTGGCGCCCCACTCGGTACTGCGTACCGGTGCCAGTTGATCAGCCAACGCGACCAACAGGGCATCGGTGGCCACTGTGGCGTCTGCTACCAAGGCAATTTCCGGCGGATAGTTACGTACGGTCTGGTCTGGATCGATGTCGATGCGCAGCAAGCGACCTGGGATCTCGAAGCCACCTTTGAAGGTCACGTCATAGTCGGTTTCGGCAAGTTCGGTACCAATCGCCAAGACCACATCCGCTTCGGCCACCAGCTCACGGGTTGCCACCAGCGACTGGGTGGAACCGATCTGCAGTGGATGGTTGGCGGGCAATACCCCCTTGGCGTTGATGGTCAGTGCCACGGGTGCCTGCAGGTATTCCGCCAGGCGGGTCAGCGCCGCACTGGCAGCAATCGAACCACCACCGGCGAGAATCAACGGACGCCGGGCGCTGGCCAACAGGGCCGCCATCTGCGCCACTGGCGCCGGTGCGGCGCCAGCACGGGCAATTCGTACCGGGGTGCTGGCCAGCAGATGGTCAGCGTCCTCGACCAGTACATCCAGGGGAATCTCGATGTGCACGGGACGTGGGCGGGCCCCCTCGAACACGGCGAAGGCGCGAGCCAACACCACTGGCAGGTCATCAGCGCTCATTAATGTGTGAGAGAACGCCGCGACGCCGGCAACCAGGCCACCCTGGGCCGGCAGCTCGTGCAGTTTGCCGCGCCCGCCCCCCAATTGATTGCGCGACTGGACGCTGGAGATCACCAGCATCGGAATCGAGTCAGCGTAAGCCTGGCCCATGGCGGTAGTGATGTTGGTCATGCCTGGGCCGGTGATGATAAAGCAGACGCCCGGTTTGCCACGGGTACGCGCATAGCCGTCAGCCATGAAGCCGGCACCTTGCTCGTGGCGTGGGGTAATGTGGCGGATAGAAGAACGTGCCAGCCCGCGGTAGAGCTCGACGGTATGTACGCCAGGAATGCCGAAGACATGGTCAACACCATAGCCTTCAAGGAGTTTGACCAGTACTTCGCCACAAGTTGCCATGTTCGCCTGCCTGTTATTGTGCTGAAACCAGGCGTTATTGGACCGCTGCCTCGCTACCGGCACAATGCAAAAAAGCTCATACTAGCCATGTCCTCAGATCATGGCTTATACCCGATGAAACGCCTGCCGCCGTTGCCCGCCCTGCATACCTTTCTGGTCACGGCCCAATGCTGCAACTTCACTCGCGCCGCGCAATTGCTGCACATCACCCAAGGCGCAGTCAGTCGTCAGATTGCCGGGCTTGAAGAGCACCTGGGTTATGCGTTGTTCCTGCGCCAGGCCCGTGGCCTGAGCCTGACCCGCGAAGGCCAGGACTGGTTGCCACGGGTGCAGCAGGTGTTCGCGTTGATCGAGGAAGGCGTGCAGCACGTCGGTGCACGCAGTGCCATCTTGCAACTCAAGGCGCCGACCTGCGTGATGCGCTGGCTGTTGCCACGGCTGATGGAGTGGCAGGCGCTGCGCCCGGAAGTGCCAGTGGAACTGACAACTACGGTGCAGCACGGCGTGGACTTTCGTCGGGAAGTATTCGATGCAGCAGTGGTCTATGGCGCCGCGCCCCAAAATGGATTGCACACGCTAAAGTTGTTCGATGAGCAACTGACTCCGGTGTGTGCCCCGCAGCTACTGGCAGGCCCTGTGCCTTTGCGGCTGTTAGCGGACCTTGAGCAACACATGCTGCTGCACCCGACCCGCGACCAGCACGACTGGAACGTCTGGCTGAATGCGGCCGGCGCGGCCCTGCCCCGGCACGGCAAGGCCCAACATTTCGAGACCTTGGACATGGCCATGTCCATGGCCTCTCAGGGTACCGGAGTGGCGATAGGCGACTGGTCGCTGATCGGAGATGACCTCAGTTGCGGGCGCCTGGTAGCACCCTTCCCGCTCAAGGTCAGCACCGGTCAGGCCTACTACCTAGTCCGCCCGCAGGGAGCATCGTCAACAGCCCTGACCGAGTTGCTCGACTGGCTGTGCGATCAGGCCACAGGTGCCAGGGCTCAGTAACCGACCGTAAAACGCTGACGCGAATGGGCAGGCTTTTCCACTTCGTCGAGCATAGCAATTGCGTAGTCGGCAAAGCTGATCCAGCTCTTGCCATCGTCACCGATCAGCAAGTGATCCTTACCGAGGTGATAACGGCCGGTACGCGCGCCTTCAACGAACTCGGCCGACGGTGACAGGAAGGTCCAGTCCAGTTCCTTCTCCTGACGCAAGGTATCGAGGTAATGCCCACCGGCAGTGGCCTCGGCTTTATACGCTTCGGGAAAGTCCGGGCTATCGATCACTTTGTGCCCCGAAGGCAGTTGCAGGCTGCCCGCCCCTCCGACCACCAGCAGTCGCTTGACCCCGGCTTTCTTCGCCGGCTCGATAATGGCCTGTGGCTTGATGCCGGAGAAGTGTGCAGCACTAAGCACCACATCATGTCCGCTCAACGCCAGTTCCAATGCAGCGCCATCGTTGACATCCAAGGCTACGGTAGTCACGCCGTCACGCCCCTGCAGCGTGGCCGGATTGCGTGCGATGGCGGTGACGCGGTGGCCACGGCGCAGGGCCTCTTCCAGCAACTGGCTACCGGCACGGCCGGTTGCCCCGATGATTGCGATCTTGCTCATAGCAATGCTCCTGTCAGGATTGAACAACACTTACCACTTCATTTCGCCCTTGGCGACCTTGGCACTGAGCGCCAGCGAGCTCTCTTCGCCGAGGTTCGGGTAACGCTTTTTCATCGCTGCGATCAGTTCGGCGGCGTTGTCAGCCTTGGCGGTTTCCTCGTCGAAGGCACGGATGTAGTCTGCGCTGAAGCGCACGGCTTCAAGTGACTCGCCGGGCTGGCCCAGGTAGTGCCCTGGCACCACCACCTGTGGCTTGAGCTGTTCAATGCGGTTGAGGGTCGCCAGCCAATCCTGGTGCGATTGCGCCGTCTGGGTGTCGGCCATCCATACGTGCAGGTTATTGGCCACCACCACGCCGCCGACCACCGCTTTGATTGACGGAATCCAGACAAAACTGCGATCCGGTTGCGGACCGTCCAGGCCAAGCACTTCAAGGCTTTGCCCTTCCAGCTTCAACTGATTGCCTGAGAGCACCTGCGGGACGACCAGTTGCGCAGGCTTGTCCGCCCCCATCTGCGGCCCCCAATAGGCCAGTTTGGCAGCCATGGTCTGTTTGATATGGGCAACCGTTGCCGCAGACGCAACGACTTTGGCCTGGGGATAGGCATCGGTCAGGGTCTGCAGGCCGAAGTAGTAATCCGGGTCACCATGACTGATATAGATAGTGGTCAACCGCTTGCCACTGGCGCGAAGTTTGTTCAGCACCTGCTCGGCCTGGGCTTTGCCGAATTGGGCATCCACCAGGATGGCATCGTGCTGGCCGCTGACGATTACCGAGCTGACCGGGAACAAGGCCGCACTGCCGGGGTTATAGACATCCAGTTGCAGCGGCTGCTCGGCGGCCTGAACCTGGGCCAAGGCCCCAAGGGTGGCGAACGCCAGAAAAAAACCGCGCAGGGACAATGAACGACGCATCAAGGCAATTCCTGTGAGAGAGGCAATGTGCAACAGCTTAGTTGCACGAACCAAGGCAAAAAATGCGATGCTGGGACATAGTTTGTTTCTGAAATCGGGCAAATCATGGATCGTCTGAAAGCAATGCGGGTCTTCGTTAGTGTGGTGGACCTTGGCAGCCAGTCCGCTGCAGCTGATCACCTTGACCTGTCGCGCCCGATGGTCTCCCGCTACCTGGCGGAGCTGGAGGACTGGGTCGGCGCACGCCTGATGCAACGCACTACTCGCCGTCTGAGCCTGACAGCGGCCGGCCAGGAAACCCTACCGCGTTGCCGACAGATGCTCGAGCTTGCCGGCGACCTGCAAGCAGCCGTCAGCGCAGGGGACGAAACGCCGCGGGGTGAGCTGCGTATCAGTGTCAGCACCTCATTCGGCCAGGCCCAGTTGATGGATGCCATCGCCGCTTACGTCAAACGCTACCCTGGGGTGAAGATCGATTTGCAGATGCTCGATCGCACGGTGAATTTGGTGGATGAACGCATCGACCTGGCGATCCGTACCAGCAACGACCTGGACCCTAACCTGATCGCCCGTCACTTGAGCGTGTGCCGCTCAGTGATCTGCGCCTCCCCGGCCTACCTGCGCGAACACCCGGCGCCGTTGCACGTCGAGGAACTGGCGCAGCACAACTGCCTGACCCACTCCTACTTCGGCAGGAGCCTCTGGCACTTCGAGGTGGACGGCGAAACGCTCTCGGTGCCGGTGCAAGGCTCTATCAGCGCCAACGAAGCGATGGCCTTACAGCGGGCGGCGCTGGCCGGTGCCGGTATCGCCATGCTGCCTACCTACCAGACCGCAGCGGCACTGCGCAGTGGCGAGCTGGTACGCCTGTTGCCCCAGGCTAAACCCCAGGAGCTCAACCTCAACGCCGTCTACACCTCACGCAAGCACATGCCTGCGACTTTGCGCAGCATGCTCGACTTTCTCGCCGAGCGCTTCCCCGCTGAGCCGGAATGGGACCGCGACCTGCTCTAGCCCGACAACTTCGGCAAAGCTGGCCTATGCTTTAAATAGCACCTGTGCAGGTTGAAAGAGGTGAGCATCATGGGCCTCAAATCCAGAAAATGCGCTGCCGTCTGTGCCATCGCCGCCGTCGTCGGGTTGTATGCCACTGCGGCTTACCGGGTTGAACAGGCCCGTCACCAGCCATACTCCGCCGCCAGTTGCAGCCTGGCCCATTGCGTGCCCCACACTGCAACCCTGAGTGCCCTGAGGTAAGGCAATGCGCAATCTTCATCGCGCACGCATCAAAGCAGACGCTTAGCAAGCTATCGAGTACACTGACCAGCACCTGCTTTCGCAGCACAGCCTGCGAAATAACCCTGCCTTTCGAGCTGGCCCGTGACGCAACTGAACACTCCGCAACCGGTCCTGCGCAGCGTGCTTGTCGCGTTGATGCTGGCGATTTTTCTCGGTGCACTGGACCAGACTATCGTCGCCGTGTCGATGCCGGCAATTTCTGCGCAATTCAATGATGTTGGCCTGCTGGCCTGGGTGATCTCCGGCTACATGGTGGCCATGACCGTGGCCGTACCGATCTACGGCAAACTCGGCGATCTGTACGGCAGGCGGCGAATGATTCTGACCGGCACCGCACTGTTCACCTTGGCTTCACTGTTCTGCGCCTTGGCACAGAACATGGAACAGTTGGTGCTGGCTCGTGTGCTGCAAGGCATCGGCGCTGGCGGCATGGTCTCGGTCAGCCAGGCAATCATCGGCGACTTTGTCCCACCGCGTGAGCGCGGCCGCTATCAAGGCTATTTCAGCAGCATGTACGCCTTGGCCAGCGTCACCGGACCGGTGCTCGGCGGATACCTGACCGAGTACCTGTCCTGGCGCTGGGTGTTCTGGCTGAACCTGCCGCTGGGGCTGGTGGCCTGGTGGGTGACCCGCCGTGCGTTACGTACGCTGGCAGTGCCACAGCGTCAGGTGCAGGTCGACTACATGGGCGCGGCGTTGTTGATTTTCGGTCTGGCAAGCCTGTTACTGGGCATCACCTTGATCGGTCAGGGTCACCCTTGGCACTCCTCGCAGGTGAGCGTCCTGCTGCTATCTGCGCTAGGCGGATTACTGGTGTTTGTCTTGCACGAACGCCGGGCGCCGGAGCCGTTGCTGCCGCTAAAACTGTTCACAAATCCGGTTGCCACTTTGTGCTGGTGCACGCTGTTCTTCACCAGTTTTCAGGCCATTTCCCTGACCATGTTGATGCCGCTGCGCTATCAGAGCATTACCGGTGCCGGTGCCGACAGCGCCGCCCTGCATCTGTTGCCGTTGGCCATTGGCTTGCCGATCGGGGCCTATTGCGGTGGCCGCCTGACCAGTTTCACCGGTCGCTACAAGCCACAGATTCTGGGAGGTGCCCTGCTGATGCCGTGTGCCATTGTCGGCATGGCCTTCACCGCGCCTCAGGCAGCCTGGCTCAGTGGCCTGTTCATGGTCTTGACCGGTATTGCCTCGGGTCTGCAGTTTCCCACCTCGCTAGTCGCTACCCAAAGCGCCGTAGACCCTCGAGATATCGGCGTGGCCACCAGTACCAGTAACTTGTTTCGCTCGCTCGGGGGTGCCATGGGGGTTGCTTGCATGTCGGCGCTGTTACTGGCGATGCTGCCGCAGGGAGGCCTGAGCATGACGGGCGATGCCTTGCTAGGCAGCCTCCAGGCCGGCGAACCGAGCGCGCAGATGCATGAGGAATTGCTACGGACATTTCGTCATCTATTGCTCGGCAGTGCTATGGTGTCTCTGCTCGGGCTGACAGCGGCATTGGCGTTGCCTGACAGACAACTACGCGGGCGGTAGTAGGATCGAAGTGAAGGCCGTGGAAACAATTCATCACAAACCTTCACAAATAGTCATTTGCGCAAGGCCGGGCTCAAGCGCAGCATATCCAGCCCGGTATCGACCCACAGCTCAGCTTCACCCAATAGGTCGAAGCTCTCCGGCAGCAACAGCCAGCGACGGATCAGGCCGTCTATATAGGCATAGATCGCCAGCGCCGCACGCTCAGGGTCTACATCTGCGGGTAACTGCCCGCGCTTGACTGCATTGCCCAGCGATAACGCGATATGGGCATGACACTCCACTGTCGAGGTCTGTCGTTGTTGGCGGATTTCACACATATCATCGGTGAACTCGCATTTGTGATGCAGAATTTCATTGATTCGTCGGGTTTTCGGGTCAAGTACCACTTGGTGCATCAACTGGACCAGCAGCTTGCGCATGCAGCCGAGCGGATCAAGCTCCTCTTCGCTTTCACTGGCGCGGGCCAAGGCATCGAGCGGCTCGTGCAAACTGTCGAGCATGGCTTCGACCAACGCGGCTTTGTCGTTGAAGTGCCAATAGATCGCACCGCGGGTAACCCCCGCCAGCTTGGCAATATCAGCCAGCGTGGTACGCGCTATCCCGCGCTTATAGAAGGCCTTTTCCGCAGCTTCGAGAATCTGGGCGCGGGTTTCCTGGGCTTCTTCTTTGGTTCGACGGACCATGGCAGTACCACCTCATCACGACCCAGGCACGTCTTTAGGCACCTGGGAGCTAGGCCGGATCAGCCTCTGACAGGCTGTTACCGGAGGGTTAAATTCAAGGCTTGCGACGAGCCAAGGCATCGTCGCCAAGGTATTTACAAACAACCATGAATGTAAGTATATTCCTTAGCAAGCTATTTATCCACTCGACAACATTTTTTCTATTCGCACACTTTCCCTTTATTCTTGAGCGTCTTCAGCTCTTGCGACCCGAGGATCTTCATGCAATTCAAGCCAGCTGTTACCGCTCTGGTATCCGCCGTCGCCCTGGCAACCCTGCTCAGCGGCTGTAAAAAGGAAGAGGCCGCGCCTGAAGCGCAAGCCCCTCAGGTCGGCGTTGTTACCCTGCAAACCCAGGCCTACACCCTGACGTCCGACCTGCCTGGGCGCACTACCGCCTACCGCATCGCCGAAGTTCGTCCGCAAGTTAACGGCATCATTCTCAAGCGCCTGTTCAAAGAAGGTACTGAGGTCAAGGAAGGTCAGCAGCTGTACCAGATTGACCCGTCGGTGTACGAGGCGACGCTGGCCAGTGCCCAGGCCAACCTACAGTCGACCCGTTCGCTGTCCGAGCGCTACAAGCAGCTGGTAGCTGAACAAGCGGTCAGCCGTCAGGAATACGACGACGCACAAGCCAAACGTTTGCAAGCTGAAGCGTCCCTGCGTAGCGCCCAGATCGACCTGCGTTACACCAAAGTCCTGGCCCCGTTGAGTGGCCGTATCGGTCGTTCTGCAGTCACCGAAGGCGCGCTGGTCAACAACGGCCAGGCTGACGCCATGGCGGTCATTCAGCAGCTTGACCCAATCTACGTCGACGTCACCCAGTCCTCGGCCGAGCTGCTCAAGCTGCGCCGTGAGCTGGAAAGCGGTCAGTTGCAAAAGATTGGTGAAAACGCCGCCAAGGTCACCCTGACCCTGGAAGATGGCAGCACTTACCGTCAGGAAGGCCGTCTGGAGTTCTCCGAAGTCTCGGTAGACCAGACCACCGGTTCGGTGACCCTGCGCGCCGTGTTCCCCAACCCCGAGCACAACCTGCTGCCGGGCATGTTCGTACACGCGCGCCTCAAAGCCGGGGTCAACGCCCAGGCGATCCTCGCCCCACAGCAAGGTGTTACCCGTGACCTGAAGGGCCAACCCACTGCCCTGATCGTCAACAAAGAGAACAAGGTCGAGCTGCGCCAGCTCAAGGCCAGCCGTACCGTTGGTAATGAGTGGCTGATCGAAGAAGGCCTTAACGCCGGTGACCGGGTGATCACCGAAGGCCTGCAGTTCGTACGGCCGGGCGTTGAGGTCAAAGTCAGCGAAGCTACCAACGTCAAGCCTGCTCTGCCAACCCAGGCCAATGCAAAACCTGCAGGGGCCAAAGGGGAGTAAACCATGTCGAGATTCTTTATCGATCGCCCGATCTTTGCTTGGGTGATCGCCTTGGTGATCATGTTGGTCGGCGCTTTGTCGATCCTCAAGTTGCCAATCAACCAGTACCCGAGCATTGCGCCACCGGCCGTGGCAATCTCCGTGACCTACCCGGGCGCCTCGGCGCAGACCGTGCAGGACACCGTGGTACAGGTGATCGAGCAGCAGCTCAACGGTATCGACAACCTGCGGTATGTCTCGTCGGAAAGTAACTCCGACGGCACCATGACCATCACCGCGACCTTCGAACAGGGGACCGACTCCGACACCGCTCAGGTCCAGGTGCAGAACAAGCTGAACCTGGCCACCCCGCTGTTGCCGCAAGAAGTACAGCAGCAGGGTATCCGCGTTACCAAAGCCGTGAAGAACTTCCTGTTGGTGATCGGCCTGGTTTCGGAAGATGGCAGCATGACCAAGGACGACTTGGCCAACTACATCGTTTCCAACATGCAAGACCCGATTTCGCGGACCGCCGGTGTCGGTGACTTCCAGGTTTTCGGTGCCCAGTACGCCATGCGGATCTGGCTGGATCCGGCCAAACTGAACAAGTACCAGTTAACCCCGGTTGACGTGCGCACCGCTGTGGCGGCGCAGAACGTTCAGGTGTCCTCCGGTCAACTCGGCGGCCTGCCCGCCCTGCCAGGTACCCAGCTCAACGCCACCATCATCGGCAAGACCCGCCTGCAGACTGCCGAGCAGTTCGAAAAGATCCTGCTCAAGGTCAACCGTGATGGCTCGCAAGTACGTCTGAGCGATGTTGCCACCGTCGGACTCGGCGGTGAAAACTACGCGGTCAGCGCTCAGTTCAACGGCAAGCCGGCTTCCGGCCTGGCGGTCAAGCTGGCGACCGGGGCCAACGCCTTGGACACCGCCAAAGCCCTGCGTAAAACCGTTGCTGACCTGGAACCGTTCTTCCCGGAAGGCATGAAGGTTGTGTTCCCGTATGACACCACGCCAGTGGTGACCGAATCGATCAGCGGGGTAATCCACACCCTGATCGAAGCGATCGTGCTGGTGTTCCTGGTGATGTACCTGTTCCTGCAAAACTTCCGCGCCACCATCATCACCACGATGACGGTTCCGGTCGTGCTGCTCGGCACCTTCGGTATCCTTGCCGCCGCAGGCTTCAGTATCAACACCCTGACCATGTTCGGCATGGTGCTTGCCATCGGTTTGTTGGTGGACGACGCCATCGTTGTGGTGGAGAACGTCGAACGGGTAATGGCCGAAGAGGGGCTATCACCGAAGGAAGCCACCAAAAAATCCATGGGCCAGATCCAGGGAGCGCTGGTTGGTATCGCCATGGTGCTCTCGGCGGTATTGCTGCCAATGGCGTTCTTCAGTGGTTCCACCGGGGTGATCTACAAGCAGTTCTCGATCACCATCGTTTCGGCCATGGCGCTGTCGGTACTGGTTGCCTTGATCTTCACCCCGGCGCTGTGCGCAACCATGCTCAAGCCGATTGCCAAAGGTGAACATCACGTTGCCAAACGCGGCTTCTTCGGCTGGTTCAACCGTAACTTCGACCGCAGCGTCCAGAGCTACGAACGTGGCGTAGGCAACATCCTGCGCAACAAAGCGCCGTACATGCTGGCCTACCTGCTGATCATGGTTGGCATGATCTGGCTATTCACCCGCATCCCTACCGCCTTCCTCCCTGAGGAAGACCAGGGCGTACTGTTCGCCCAGGTGCAGACCCCGGCCGGCTCCAGTGCTGAGCGGACTCAGGTGGTGATCGATGAGATGCGTAGCTACCTGCTTGATAAGGAAGCCGATACCGTTGCTTCGGTGTTCACCGTAAACGGCTTCAACTTCGCCGGTCGTGGTCAGAGCTCGGGTATGGCCTTCATCATGCTCAAGCCATGGGAAGAGCGTTCCGCTGAGAACAATGTGTTCAACCTGGCAGCCCGCGCTCAGCAGCACTTTTTCAGTTTCCGTGACGCAATGGTGTTCGCCTTTGCCCCGCCAGCGGTACTGGAGCTGGGTAACGCCACCGGTTTCGACGTGTTCCTGCAAGACCGTGCCGGTGTCGGTCACGAAAAGCTGATGGAAGCGCGTAACCAGTTCCTCGGCATGGCCGCCGAGAGCAAGATCCTCTCGGCAGTGCGTCCGAACGGCCTGAACGATGAGCCGCAATACCAGCTGACCGTCGATGACGAACGCGCCAGTGCCTTGGGTGTGACCATCGCGGACATCAACAACACCCTATCGATTGCCTTGGGTGCCAGCTACGTCAACGACTTCATCGACCGCGGTCGGGTCAAGAAGGTCTACATCCAGGGTGAGTCCGCCTCGCGCATGAGCCCAGAAGACCTGCAGAAGTGGTACGTGCGTAATGGCGCGGGTGAGATGGTACCGTTCTCCTCCTTCGCCACTGGCGAATGGATCTACGGTGCGCCGAAGCTGGCGCGTTACAACGGTGTTGAGGCGATGGAAATCCTCGGCGCGCCAGCCCCTGGCTACAGTACCGGTGAAGCGATGCTTGAGGTCGAGCGCATCGCCGCGCTATTACCTAAAGGGATCGGTTATTCCTGGACTGGCCTTTCGTACGAGGAACGCCTGTCGGGCTCCCAGGCGCCAGCGTTGTACGCCCTGTCGCTGCTGATGGTATTCCTGTGTCTGGCTGCCTTGTACGAAAGCTGGTCGATCCCGATCGCGGTGATGCTCGTGGTGCCGCTGGGTATCATCGGTGCACTGCTGGCCACCAGCCTACGCGGTCTGTCCAACGACGTGTACTTCCAGGTGGGTCTGTTGACCACCATTGGTTTGGCGGCGAAGAACGCGATCCTGATCGTCGAATTTGCCAAGGAACTGCATGAGCAAGGCCGCAGCCTGGCCGATGCAGCGATCGAAGCCTGCCGGATGCGTCTGCGGCCGATCATCATGACCTCGCTGGCGTTCATTCTCGGCGTGGTACCGTTGGCTATCTCCACCGGTGCCGGCTCGGGCAGCCAGCACGCGATCGGTACCGGGGTAATCGGCGGCATGCTGACGGCCACCGTACTGGCGATCTTCTGGGTACCGCTGTTCTTCGTAACCGTGTCGTCTATGTTCACCGGTAAGAAGACTGAAGAAGAAGACGCCACACCTGAAACTCCACGCACAGAGGGTGGGCAATGAGTAAGTCCCTGTTGTCCTTGGCGGTAACCGCTTTCATTCTTGGCGGCTGCTCGCTGATCCCTGACTACCAGACCCCGGAATCACCGGTGGCCGCGCAGTGGCCGCAAGGCCCTGCCTATTCGCCGACCGAGTCGGCGGATGTGGCCGCTGCCGAGCAAGGCTGGCGTCAGTTTTTCCATGACCCGGCGCTGCAACAGCTGATCCAGACTTCGCTGGTCAACAACCGCGACCTCAAGGTCGCGGCACTGAACATCGATGCCTATCGGGCGCAGTACCGTATTCAGCGGGCTGACCTGTTCCCGGCAGTCAGCGCCAATGGCAGCGGCAGCCGTCAACGGATGCCAGACAACATGTCGCAGACCGGCGAGTCGGGGATCACCAGTTCGTACTCGGCGACGCTTGGCGTGAGCAACTATGAACTCGACCTGTTCGGTCGGGTTCGCAGCCTCACCGAGCAGCAACTGGAAATCTACCTGTCCAGTGAAGAGGCCCGACGCTCGACCCAGATCGCTCTGGTGGCCAGCGTTGCCAATGCCTACTTCACCTGGCAGGCCGATCAGGCTCTGCTCAAGCTGACCGAAGAGACGCTGAAAACCTACGAGCAAAGCTATGCGCTGACCTTGCGCAGCAATGAGGTGGGTGTCGCTTCGGCCCTGGACCTGAGCCAGGCGCGTACCTCCGTTGAAGGTGCGCGGGTCAAACTGGCGCAGTATCAGCGTCTGGTTGCCCAGGACCTGAACAGCCTGGCTGTACTGCTCGGCACCGGTGTACCTGCGAACCTGCCAGCGGCGCAAAGCCTGGACAGCGACCTGTTGGCTGAAGTGCCGGCCGGCCTGCCGTCCGACCTGCTGCAACGCCGTCCGGATATCCAGGAAGCCGAACACCTGCTCAAGGCCGCCAACGCCAACATCGGCGCGGCGCGCGCAGCGTTCTTCCCGAGCATCAGCCTGACCGCCAACGCCGGGACACTGAGCCCGGACATGAGCGGACTGTTCAACGGTGGTTCGGGTACCTGGTTGTTCCAGCCGCAGATCAACCTGCCGATCTTCAACGCCGGTGCCCTGCGTGCCAGCCTCGATTACTCGAAGATCCAGAAGGACATCAACGTCGCGAAATACGAGAAAACCATTCAGACCGCCTTCCAGGAAGTCTCCGATGGCCTCGCTGCGCGTAAAACCTTCAACGATCAGCTGCAGGCCCAGCGTGATCTGGTCGCCGCCAACCAGGACTACTACCGTCTGGCCGAGCGTCGCTACCGTATTGGTGTCGACAGCAACCTGACCTTCCTTGACGCTCAGCGTCAGCTGTTCAACACCCAGCAGTCGTTGATCAGTGATCGCCTGTCGCAGCTGGTCAGCGAGGTCAACCTGTACAAGGCCCTCGGTGGAGGCTGGTACGAGCAGACTGGTCAGGCGCAGCAGCAAGCTGCGGCTGAAACGCCGAAAGGCTGAGGCTGGTTTGTGGTTCAGGAGCCCACCCTTGCGGTGGGCTTTTTTATGCTGCGCGACGTTACCCGGACTCATTGAGGCAAAACTAACTAGTCAGTTAGTGTTCGATTATCGACCAATACCTGCTGTAACGAATTGATTCAAACCCCCTGCCACCGCACCATCTCTGGCAGCTTTTCCCGCTTTGCCTCCCAAAGACCGTAACCCAGCCTGTGACCTCGAATTGTCGCAGCGGATGGATTCGGCTTGAATAAAAACAAGAGACACCCAAGATGACCACACCCGCACGACACCTGCTTCCCGGCCTATTGGCCATGACTTGCACCCTCCCGGTTCTGGCCGCAGAAGGCGGCTTTGCCGAAGATGCCAAGGTCAACCTCAACCTGCGCAACTTCTACATCAACCGCAACTTCGTCGACCCGGCCAACGCCCAAGGCAAAGCTGAGGAGTGGACCCAAAGCTTCATTCTCGATGCCCGCTCCGGTTTCACCCAAGGCATCGTTGGCTTCGGCGTCGATGTACTTGGTCTGTACTCAGTCAAACTCGATGGCGGTAGGGGCACAGCGAATACCCAACTGCTGCCAATGCATGACGATGGGCGCCCTGCCGACGATTTCGGCCGCCTGGGCGTGGCGCTCAAGGCCAAGGTGTCCAATACCGAGCTGAAGGTTGGTGAATGGATGCCAGTGCTACCGGTCCTGCGCTCGGATGACGGCCGCTCGCTGCCGCAGACGTTCCGCGGTGGGCAAGTCACTTCCCAGGAAATCGATGGCCTCACCCTGTACGCCGGCCAGTTTCGCGCTAACAGCCCGCGCAACGACGCGAGCATGGAAGACATGTCGATGAATGGCAGGGCTGCGTTCACCTCCGATCGCTTCAACTTTGCCGGTGGCGAATACAGCTTCAACGACAAGCGCACCCTGATCGGGCTGTGGAACGCAGAGCTCAAGGACATCTACAGTCAGCAGTTCATCAATCTGGTGCATAGCCAGCCTTTGGGTGACTGGACGTTGGGCGCTAATCTCGGTTACTTCTTCGGCAAGGAAGACGGTGCCGAACGGGCCGGTGAGTTGGACAACCGCACGGCCTCGGCGCTGCTCTCGGCCAAGTACGGCAGCAATACCTTTTACATTGGCCTGCAGAAGGTCAGCGGTGACGATGCCTGGATGCGGGTCAATGGCACCAGTGGCGGCACCTTGGCCAACGACAGCTACAACTCCAGCTTCGACAATGCCAAAGAGCGCTCCTGGCAATTGCGTCATGACTTCAACTTTGCCGGTGTCGGTCTCCCCGGCCTGACCTTGATGAACCGCTATATCAGTGGCGATGATGTGCAGACCGCAACTGTCAACGACGGCAAGGAGTGGGCGCGCGAATCGGAGCTGGCCTATGTGATTCAGTCCGGCACGCTGAAAAGCCTGTCACTCAAATGGCGCAACTCGACCATGCGTCGTGACTTCAGCACCAATGCCTTTGACGAGAACCGTCTGATCATCAGCTACCCAATCAATATTCTCTGAGCCTTTGCGCAAAGGGGCACCGCGCTCGCTCGTGCTGACGAGCGAGCGCCAGCGGGCTATCCTGAAGGAACAGGATAGAGGCTCGCGCCCGTAGCCCCTAGGAGAACAATAATGAAAGACCTGGTCGAGCACCTCAGTCAATACGCGGCCTACCACCGCGACCCACGCAATATCGCCACCCACTTCGTTGGCATTCCCATGATCGTGCTGGCGGTGACTGTACTGCTGTCACGCCCAGGCCTCGAAGTGCTAGGTATCTGGTTGTCACCGGCATTGCTGGTGGCGCTGCTGACGGGTTGGTTCTACCTGCGTCTGGATCCGCAATTTGGCCTGATCATGGCCCTGCTCCTGGGCCTGTGCCTCTGGGCCGGACAAGTGCTGGCACTGCAAAGTACCCTGGTCTGGTTGAGCGCGGGGTTGGGGCTGTTTGTGCTTGGATGGGCGATCCAGTTTGTCGGGCACCACTATGAAGGGCGTAAGCCGGCCTTTGTCGATGATCTGAGCGGCTTGATCATCGGGCCGTTGTTTGTGGTGGCGGAGCTGGGGTTTCTGCTGGGAATGCGGCCGGCGTTGAAGCAGGCCATTGAGCGCAATGCCGGGCCTGTGGCTGTGCGGCAGAAGACTGCCTAGCAAACATCGCCGGCATTGCCGGCGACGAGGGGCTAAAGATCAGGCCCGCGATTCAACCCCCAATTCATCCCACACCGACTCGGCCAGGTGGAAGGTGGCGTTGGCCGCTGGAATGCCACAATAGATCGCGCTCTGCATCAGCACTTCCTTGATCTCTTCGCGGGTCACGCCATTGCTGGCGGCGGCGCGCAAGTGCAGCTTGAGCTCTTCGTTACGGTTCATGCCGATCAGCATGGCGATGGTGATCAGGCTGCGGGTATGACGCGGCAGGCCTGGACGGGTCCAGATGTCCCCCCAGGCATGGCGGGTGATCATCTCCTGGAACTCGCTGTTGAACGCGGTCAGGTTGTTCAGACTGCGATCGACATGGGCGTCGCCAAGCACCGCGCGACGCACTTTCATGCCTTCTTCATAGCGTTGTTTTTCGTCCACGAAATGCTCCTCAGCGGGCCAGCAGAAAATCGATCACCCGGCGGCTGAACGGCTCGCCGACTTCGACATTGGACAGGTGCGCGGCATGGAACTCAGCGTATTCAGCGCCCTCCACGTTTTCCTGAATGAACAGCCCACCCGCAGGCGGCGTTACCGCGTCGTGGCTACCGGAAATGACCAGCAGCGGCGCTTTGATCTCGCCCAGTTGCCCACGGAAATCGGCATCACGTACCGCGCCGCAGTTGGCTGCATAACCCTCTGGCGAGGTGACCGCGAGCATGTCGGTGATGCGCTTGGCCTGGAGAGGATTGCTCGACGCATAGCCCGGGGTAAACCAGCGCTCGATCGAAGCATCGCGCAGGCCAATCATCGCCGCCTGGCCATCACGCAAAACCATTTCGATACGTGGGTTCCAGGTATCCGCCGAGCCGATCTTGGCTGCCGTGTTGCAGACGATCAGGCGATTCAGGCGCTCGCCAGCATTGATTCCCAGCCACTGACCAATCAGGCCGCCCATGGACAGGCCGCAGAAATGCGCGCGCTCGATCTTCAAGGCATCAAGCAGTGCCAGTACATCCTGGCCCAGCTGTTCGATGCTGTAAGGGCCCGCGGTGACCAGCGAGCTGCCATGGCCACGGGTGTCGTAGCGCAGCACACGGAAATGCGCGGCAAACGCCGGCACCTGGGTGTCCCACATGTGCAGGTCGGTACCCAGCGAGTTGGACAGCACCAATACCGGCGCAGCTTCAGGGCCGTCGAGTTGATAGTTGAGTACGCCATCGGCGAGTTGTACCTGTGCCACTGTAGCCTCCTCAGGCATTGAAACGGTGATGTTCAGCCAACGCTCGCTCGACCCAGACGCGGGCTTGGCCAAGGTAGTGGGCTGGGTCAAGCAGACGATCGAGTTCGTCCGTCGAGAGTTCGGCACTAACCTGCGGATCGTCGCCGAGCACGGCGCGCAGGTGGCGTTGTTCAGCGACGGCGCGCTTGCAACAGGTTTCCAGCAAATGATGGGCAGTGTCGCGGCCCAGGCGCTGGGCGAGGACAATACTCACCGCCTCAGCCAGCACCAGGCCCTGGGTCAGGTCGAGATTCTGGCGCATGCGCGCAGTGTCCACCTGCAAGCCATCGGCAATGATCTGCGCCTGACGCAAGGCACCGGATACCAGGCAGCAGATTTCCGGCAGGGTCTCCCACTCGGCATGCCACAAGCCCAGGCTACGTTCGTGTTCCTGCGGCATGGCGCTCAACAGGGTAGAGACCAGGCCCGGCACCCGAGTTGCAGCGCCGATGAGCACTGCGGCTCCGACCGGATTTCGCTTGTGCGGCATGGTCGAGGAGCCGCCTTTGCCTGGCGCCGAAGGCTCGAACACTTCTGCCGCTTCGGTTTGCATCAACAAGCTGATGTCACGACCCAGTTTGCCCAGGCTGCCAGCAATCAGCCCAAGCACTGCGGCGAACTCCACCAGACGGTCGCGCTGGGTGTGCCAAGGTTGTTCCGGCAGCTGCAGGTTCAGTTGTTTGGCCAAAGCTTCAGCCACCGGCAGCGCCTTGTCGCCGAGCGCCGCCAGAGTCCCGGAGGCGCCGCCGAACTGCAAGGTGAGCAAACGTGGTTTGAGCTCCTGCAGACGCTGACGATGACGGGTCAAAGCACCGAGCCAGCCGGCGATTTTCATTCCCAGTGTCACTGGCGTGGCATGCTGCAACCAGGTGCGTCCAGCCAAAGGCGTGTCAGCATGGGCTTGGGCCTGGCGGGCCAAAGCATCAGACAGGTGTTGCAGGTCAGTCTCGATCAGGCTCAGTGCGGCGCGCAGTTGCAGGACCAGGCCGGTGTCCATTGCGTCCTGGCTGGTGGCGCCCAGGTGCACATACCGCTCCGCTTCAGGCACACCACTGGCGATCACCTTACCCAGGGCCTTGACCAGCGGGATAGCCGAATTGCCAGCACTGCCAATAGCCTCAGCCAGCGCGGCAAAATCATAGCGCTCGGCCTGGCAGGCAGTCTCGATAGGCGCTACCGCGACTTGTGGAATCAACCCCACTGCCGCTTCGGCGCGCGCCAGGGCAGCCTCGAAATCGAGCATGCCCTGTACCCGGCCACGGTCGGAAAACACTTCGCGCATGGCCGCTGCGGTGAAGTAGGCATCGAACAACTGATTGCCCGGTCGCGGGTTCATCTGCAAATCCTTCAACAGGTCAATGATCGTGGTGCAGGTACGCCGCCTGTTTGGGCAGGCGCAGGCTGAACAGGAAGGCAATCGCCATCATCGCAGTAACGTACCAGTAAAAGGTGTTTTCCATGCCCATAGACTTCAAGCCCAAAGCGACATATTCGGCCGAGCCACCAAACATCGCATTGGCCACTGCGTAGGCCAGCCCCACACCCAGCGCGCGAACCTGCGGCGGGAACATCTCGGCTTTGACCAGGCCACTGATCGAGGTATAGAAACTGACGATACACAGTGCAAAGGTAATCAGCACGAAGGCCAGAAACGGGCTAGTGACGGTTTTCAGCGCCATCAGGATCGGCACCGTGAACACGGTGCCCAAAGCGCCGAACAACAGCATCGAATTGCGTCGGCCAATGCGGTCGGAGAGCATGCCGAACAATGGCTGCATGCACATGTACAGGAACAGTACGCCGGTCATGATGAAGCTGGCGGTCTTGGCGCTCATGCCAGCGGTATTGACCAGGTACTTCTGCATGTAGGTAGTGAAGGTGTAGAAAATCAACGAGCCGCCGGCGGTGTAGCCAAGCACGGTGATGAACGCCGCCGAGTGGTGACGGAACAGCCCGGAAATACTCCCGGCCTCTTTATCATTACGGGTTTCAGCACTGCTGGTCTCTTCCAGCGAGCGGCGCAGAAACAAGGAAATCACCGCTGCAACGGCGCCGACCACAAACGGAATCCGCCAGCCCCAGGCCCGCAATTCTTCTTCGCTGAGCAGTTGCTGAAGTATCACCACTACCAGCACTGCCAACAGCTGGCCGCCGATCAGGGTCACATACTGGAACGAGGCAAAGAAACCACGCTGTCCGCGCAGGGCTACTTCACTCATGTAGGTGGCGGTGGTGCCGTATTCACCGCCCACCGACAAGCCCTGAAACAGGCGTGCGAGCAACAGCAATGCCGGTGCCCAGGCACCGATCGAGGCGTAAGTCGGCAAACAGGCGATAACCAGGGAGCCGGCGCACATCATCAACACCGAGATCATCATCGAATTCTTGCGGCCATGACGGTCGGCCACCCGGCCAAACAGCCAGCCACCAATAGGGCGCATCAGAAAGCCGGCAGCAAACACCCCGGCGGTATTGAGCAACTGCACCGTCGGATCGTCAGAAGGGAAAAAGGCTGGGGCAAAGTAAATCGCGCAGAAGGCGTAGACGTAGAAGTCGAACCACTCCACCAGGTTGCCCGAGGAAGCACCGACGATGGCGAAGATGCGCTTACTGCGTTCCTCACCGGTGTAATAAGCTGAAGTCATGACAGTTCACTCTTGGAGGGTTACTGGAGTCTAGACACAACCAGTAACACTCTCGTTCCACAAACAATCACCCCGACCACACGACCCTGCGTGGGGGCCGCCTGACCAGGGTCATTGAATTACACCCGCTCGATAGCCAGGGCCAGGCCCTGCCCTACCCCAACGCACATGGTCGCAAGGCCCTTGCGGCCGCCGGATTTTTCCAGCTGATGCATGGCCGTGAGAATCAGGCGTGCACCACTCATGCCCAGCGGGTGGCCGAGGGCAATGGCGCCACCATTGGGATTGACCTGCGGCGCATCATCAGCCAAGCCCAGTTCGCGCAGCACAGCCAGGCCTTGGCTGGCGAACGCTTCGTTGAGTTCGATGACATCAAAATCACTGATCGCAACCCCCAGACGCTCGGTCAGCTTACGCACCGCTGGCACCGGGCCGATGCCCATCACCCGTGGTGCCACACCGGCGCTGGCCATGCCGAGGACTCGGGCACGTGGGGTCAGGCCGTGTTTTTTCACCGCTTCTGCCGAGGCCAGAATCAGTGCTGCGGCTCCGTCGTTGACGCCCGAGGCATTCCCGGCGGTGACCGTCTTGTCCGGGCCGTTAACCGGCTTCAGGCGGGTCAGCGCCTCAAGGGTAGTGTCGGCCCGTGGGTGTTCATCCTGCTCGACGATGGTTTCACCTTTTTTATGGGCGATTCGCACCGGCACGATTTCTTCGGCGAAGAAGCCTGCCGCTTGCGCTGCGGCGGCACGTTGCTGGCTGCGCAGGGCGAAGGCGTCTTGATCAGTGCGTGAGACCTGATAGTCGTCGGCAACATTGTCGGCCGTCTGCGGCATTGCATCGACACCGTACTGGGCCTTCATCAACGGGTTGATGAAGCGCCAGCCGATAGTGGTGTCTTCGAGTTTCATGTTGCGCGAATAGGCGTTGTCAGCTTTACCCATGACAAAGGGAGCACGTGACATCGACTCGACGCCGCCAGCAATCGCCAATTCCATCTCGCCACTGGCAATGGCGCGGAAGGCGGTGCCGACGGCGTCCATGCCCGAGGCACACAGACGGTTGAGAGTAACCCCCGGCACGCTGTCCGGCAGGCCTGCCAGCAGCAGCGCCATGCGCGCAACGTTGCGGTTGTCTTCACCGGCCTGGTTGGCGCAGCCAAGGAAAACTTCGTCGAGCAGGTCCCATTGCACCTGTGGGTTGCGCTCGATTAGCGCCTTGATTGGCACCGCGGCCAAATCATCGGCGCGCACGCCGGCCAAGGCGCCGCCGAAGCGGCCAATAGGGGTGCGAATGGCATCGCAAATAAACACATCACGCATCAGGCTTCTCCTGGCGCTTGGCCGTGGGCAGCAGCCGTACGCGCTTCCAAATCACGCAAGGCGGTCAGTTCGACGTCGCTCGGCTCGCGCGTGGTTTGCACGTCGTCGGCAAAACGAATTGCCCAACCGGTAGCGGCAATGACCTGCTCGCGGTTCACACCTGGGTGGATCGAAGTAACGACGAACTCATGAGTGTCAGCTTCAGGCTCCATGATGCACAGGTCGGTGATGATACCGACCGGTCCTTCGCCAGGCAGGCCCAGGCGCTTACGCGAGTCACCGCCTTCGCCGTGGCCGACCGAGGTGATGAAGTCGAGTTTATCGACAAAGGCACGGTTGGATTGCTTGAGAATAATCAGCACCTGCTTGGCAGAACCGGCGATCTCCGGCGCGCCACCGGCGCCCGGCAGGCGCACTTTCGGCTGGTGATAATCGCCGACCACGGTGGTGTTGATATTGCCGAAACGGTCAACCTGGGCCGCCCCGAGGAAGCCGACGTCAATACGACCGCCCTGCAACCAATAGCGGAAAATCTCGCCGGTTGGCACTACGGTGTCAGCGGTTTCGGCCAACTCGCCGTCACCGATAGACAGCGGCAACACGCTTGGCTTGGCGCCAATCGGACCCGATTCGTAGATCAACACCACATCTGGCGAAGACGTCAGGCGCGCCAGGTTGGCGGCTTTGGAGGGCAGGCCGATACCGACGAAGCACACGGCACCATTGCGCAGACGACGGGCTGCGGCGACGGTCATCATTTCATTGGTGGAGTAGCTCATTGTGCAGCCTCCGAAGCGCTGGCCAGTTTTGCCTTGAATTCAGTGAAGTCGGCAGTGCCGCGAATGTACTCGTCGATCCAGGCGCTGAAGGATTCGCGACTGCGGGCAATCGGGTCCCAGGCCTGGTAGAAGCGGTTGTCACGCTCGTAGTAACCATGGGCGTAGGACGGATGCGCACCGCCTGGCACCAGGCACACTGCAGACAGCGCCCAGGTCGGCAACACACAGGCATTCATCGGTGCATTGAGGTCGTCGACAATCTCTTCGACAGTGACGATGCAACGCTTGGCCGCCAAGGCGGCTTCCTTCTGCACGCCAAGAATTCCCCACAGCAGTACGTTGCCCTTGCGGTCGGCCTTCTGCGCGTGGATCACGGTCACATCCGGACGCACCGAAGGCACGGCGGCGAGGACTTCACCGGTGAATGGGCAGGTGACGCTCTTGATCAGTGGATTGACCTTGGGCAGGTCGGAACCGGCGTAGGCGCGGAGCACCGCGAACGGTAGACCTGAAGCACCGGCGACATAAGCATTGGCCAGGTCAGCGTGGCTGTGTTCTTCGATCTCCATCGGCTGTGGCCACTGTTTTTCCACGGCATCGCGCAGTCGGTGCAGCGAACCTACTCCTGGGTTACCGCCCCAGGAAAAAATCAGTTTGCGGGCACACCCGGCACCGATCAGCTGATCATAGATCAGGTCTGGCGTCATACGGACCAGGGTCAGCTCTTTCTTGCCCTGACGAATGATTTCATGCCCGGCGGCAGTCGGAATCAAGTGGGTGAAACCTTCGAGGGCGACGCTGTCACCGTCGTGGACGAACTGCTTCACGGCGTCGTGGAGCGAGAGTATTTCAGCCATTGCAGACTCCTGGATATGCTGAGTCGAGGTCGGTGTGCAAGGCGCCTGGGGTGGCGCCGGTATGGGTTCAGATTAAGGCGGGGCTGGCAGCGCTACAATCCGATAATCGACTAACTGTTCGATTATCGAACCGATTGTTGTTCTGCTAAGCATCGCGAAGTAAGCCCACGATGCATCCTGTCCAGATGAGCAATCAGGTCGCGTCGGCGTGGCTGACCATGCCTTTGATGACCACTGCCACTGTGGCCAGCCCAGCCGGGATCACCAGAGCGGTAAGTACCTGTTCGAAGTTCCAGCCCAGGCCCAGCAACGTAGCGCCCATCCAGGCACCCAGAATGGCGCCGAAGCGGCCAATGCCAAGCATCCACGACACACCCGTGGCGCGCCCCTGAGTCGGGTAGAAGCGCGCAGCCAGTGATGGCATGGCCGATTGCGCGCCGTTGACGCACATGCCAGCTATCAGTACCAGGGTTGCCAACACGGTGATATTGCCCAGACTCTGCCCTACCGCGTAGGCAAACACCCCGGCCAGCAGGTAGAACACGCCGATCACCTTGTGCGGGTTGTAACGGTCCATCGCCCAACCCACCGCGACAGCACTGAGCACACCACCAAACTGGAACAAGGCACCGATGAAGGCGGCCTGCTCCATGCTCGCGCCACTGTCACGCATCAAGGTCGGCAACCAACTGGTCAGCAAGTAGACAATTACCAGCCCCATGAAATAGGTGAGCCACAACAACAAAGTGCCGACGCTATAAGTGCCGGAGAAGATCACTGCAAAAACGTTGCGGGCTTTGACGGTTTTCTGCTCAGGCACACTGAAGCTTGCTGCCTGTCCGACTATCGCCGGGTCAATGGGGGCCAGCGTTTTGCGGATCTTGTCGGTACCGCGATTGCGTACCACCAGGTAACGAGCCGATTCCGGCAACCACACCAGCAACACCACAGCCAGGATCAGCGGCAATACACCGCCGATCAGCAGCAGGCTGTGCCAGCCGAACGCGGGGATCAGCTTGGCGGAAATAAAACCGCCACCGGCCATGCCCAGGTTGAAGCCACAGAACATGCTGGTGACCAGCAACGACTTGTGCCGCTCAGGGGTGTATTCGGAAAGCAAGGTGGTGGCGTTGGGCATACCGGCGCCCAGGCCCAGGCCCGTCAGAAAGCGCAGCACCAGCAACTGGTCGACATTGGTGCTATAGGCCGAGGCCAGGCTGAAAGCACCAAACAATACTACCGCCCCTACCAACACCAGCTTGCGCCCAAAGCGATCAGCCAAAGGCCCTGAACCCAAGGCACCGAAGACCATACCGATCAACGCTGCGCTCATTACCGGGCCTAGACTGGCGCGATCAATGCCCCAGTCCTGCGACAGCGCCGGCGCAATAAAGCCCATCGCCGCGGTGTCCAGGCCATCAAGGAAAACAATCAGAAAACACAGAATCACCACCCGCCATTGATAGCGCGACAATGGTTGGTTATTGATGAAGGACTGCACATCAAGGCAGTTTCCAACAGCAGCAGCTTGGGGACTGTTCATTATTTTTATCCAGTAGGAGCGCGCGACTGTGCGGGTGCGCGCATGACGACACAGACGATCAGAATCGGTTGGGCAGGCTAACCGGTGCGCTGGACATTAATAAGAGCTCAGAAACGGCGCAATTCGATAAACGCATCTGTGTGCGTTTATCGAACAGGAAAGTGTGGCTCAGACAAACAACTGGGTACTCAGGTCACGACTGGCTGCCAGCATTATTGGCAAAAAGCGTTGTTCAAGCTCGGTACGGCTTACCCGCCCGGCATGGGTACTGACGTTCAGCGCCGCCAGTACCTGGCCGGAAGCATCGTAGACCGGCACGGCAATCGAACGCAGGCCTTGCTCCAGCTCCTGATCAACGACGCACCAGCCCTGTTGGCGAACTTGTTGCAGACATTCAAGCAGCGCTACCGGGTCATGAAGGGTACGGCTGGTTTTGGCTTGCAGGTCAGCATGCTCCAGGTATTCGTGCAGGGTCGCATCGTCCAGCGCGGCCAGCAGGATCCGCCCCATCGAAGTGCAATAGGCAGGCAGTCGGCCGCCGACGGAAAGGTCCACCGAAATCAGCCGCTGTACCGTAGCCGAACGCGCGATATAAAGGATGTCGTCACCTTCGAGGGTGGCCATGTTGCACGCCTCATGCAACTGATCGCTCATGCGGTCCAGGTAGGGCTGGGCCGACACCGCCAGCGGCGTCGAGGACAAATAAGCGTGGCCCAGGGTCAAGACTTTGGGCAACAGCGAATAGGTCCTGCCATCGGTGGTGGCATAGCCAAGCTTGATCAAAGTATGCAGGCAACGTCGCACCGCCGCCCGAGGGATCTCGGTACGGTGGCTGATCTGCGCGATGGTCAGGTGCCGCTTGCGCTCCTGGAATGCCTGAACCACCGCCAGGCCACGGGCCAACGAGGTCATAAAGTCGGGGTCACCGGTGAAGGCTTGAATCCGCCTGGCCGGTGAAGCGACGATGGGCGGCGCCAGCGATGCAAACGAACTGCGCACCTGATCGTTCAGTCCAGGCCCTTTGGGCGATGTTTCTTCTGTCATGGTTCACCTCGACATCACGGTCACTGGGGCGATTATCGAACCAACGACCGATAATCGCAATTGACCGCTACCCTCAATTGCTTATACCTTTCTACCGCCACAATGTGGCTTCTTGGAGAGACTGGTCAGGTACCCACCGTAGAAGTCCCAGGCACGGCCTTGCCCACGAAGCGAGGCCGTTTTTCCCCTCTCTGATGCGTTGACTACTCTTGCCGCCAATCGCTGGTGCAGTTTCTTGGGTACATTACAAAGCCGTAACAAAAGCGTGTCTTTGTTGTCACTATAAAAACAACAGCATTGATACACGGCTGCAACTTGCTTGCTATAATCAAGTTCCGTCCCCACTCCCTGGCAAGCTTTCGTCGGATCCAACCGACACTCGCCAGAACTCGTCGGGAACGGTACTGAAGCAAGTACCCCACGCTTGAACAAGGCGTTATTGGTATTCACCTGCTTATTCACAACCTACTGTTGCTGCGACAGTAACTACGCTCTGGCAGCGTAGCCACGTGAACGTTGCGCTCACTGCGCCACGCTCACGCGTTAACGCCAGAGTTTATTCACAACCAACAGGTAGCACTGTGACGAAAGATGAACTGCGCGCGGAACTTGAGCGCCAGGAACAACGTTACAAGGAAGTTTACGGCGGTGAAGTCACCACCTATGCCGCCCAACCCGACCCGGAGCGCAAGCCCTGGCGCAAACGCGCAAGCGTGCTTGACCAGGCCTTCGCCCAGGAACTGCAAAAGATCGAGAAAGAACTCAAGAGCGATGAACCGTAGCCGCTGTCGACCGGCGATGGCTAGTGGATGACCGGTACTTGAGAAAAAACCGTGGGGCTGATCGTTACAGCCCCCGACGCAGATCGTAATGGAATCTCACAAATTTCATACAAGCGTTTGAATTTTTAATGTAATCCGAGATTTGCTGTAAACCTTTATATTTTCTCGATTTTTACCGATTTTAGTCGACATTTCCTCGGCCATTCACGACACGTCCTGTCTCAGGAAAGCGCGTGAATGAGCAGAACCGATCAGCAGCGGGTGCATCGATTAACAGGGATTTCTGGCATAATCGCGCCCCCTTATGACCGGGTCAGAAAACCTTCATGATCGATTTATTCAGCGGACTTGATGCTTGGGTACTGGTGAGCTTGCTGCTCGCTTTGACCTTCGTACTCGCCTTCGAGTTCATCAATGGCTTTCATGACACCGCTAACGCGGTAGCTACAGTCATTTATACCAAAGCCATGCCCCCACACCTGGCGGTGTTCTTCTCAGGGGTGTTCAACTTCCTTGGCGTTCTGCTCGGTGGTGTCGGGGTGGCCTATGCCATCGTTCACCTGTTGCCGGTAGAAATGCTGATCAATGTGAACACCGGTCATGGATTGGCCATGGTCTTCTCCTTGTTGGCCGCCGCCATCGCCTGGAACCTCGGCACCTGGTACTTCGGTATTCCAGCCTCCAGTTCCCACACCCTGATCGGCTCGATCCTTGGTGTAGGCCTGGCCAACGCACTGATCAGTGATATTCCACTGGGCGACGGGGTCAACTGGCAGAAGGCTATCGACATCGGCATGTCCCTGGTGCTCTCGCCGATGGCCGGTTTTGCCGTAGCTGCGCTGGTGCTGCTGGGACTGAAATGGTGGCGCCCGCTGTCGAAAATGCACAAGACGCCCGAGCAGCGTCGCAAGCTCGACGACAAGAAGCACCCACCGTTCTGGAATCGCTTGGTGCTGGTAATGTCGGCCATGGGTGTGAGCTTTGTACACGGCTCCAACGATGGTCAGAAAGGTATTGGTCTGATCATGCTGGTGCTGATCGGCATCGTTCCGGCACAGTTCGTTCTTGATCTGAACAGCACTACTTATCAGATTGAGCGCACTCGCGACGCAACCTTGCACCTGAGCCAGTTCTACCAGCGCAATGAAGCGACCCTGGGTGAGTTCCTGGCCCTGGGCAAAGCCAAGAGTGGCGATCTGCCGGAGCAGTTCAGCTGCAATCCGCAGCAAACAGAACCGACCATCAATGCCTTGCTCGACTCGCTCAAGGGTGTAACCGAATACCGCTCGCTGACGCCAGAAAAACGCGTCGAAGTGCGTCGTTACCTGCTGTGCCTGGACGACACTGCGAAGAAGGTTGGCAAGCTGCCAGGCCTGCAGGCTCGCGAGAAAGCTGACCTGGACAAACTGCGCAAAGACCTGACTGCGACGACCGAGTACGCACCGTTCTGGGTGATTCTCGCCGTTGCCCTGGCCTTGGGCCTGGGTACCATGGTCGGCTGGAAGCGCGTGGTACTGACCATCGGTGAGAAAATCGGCAAGCAGGGCATGACCTACGCCCAGGGCATGTCGGCTCAGATCACTGCAGCGTGCGCCATCGGCATGGCCAACATCTTCAGCCTGCCGGTATCGACCACCCACGTACTGTCGTCGGGTGTTGCCGGTACCATGGTGGCGAACAAGAGCGGCCTGCAAGGCGGCACGGTCAAGACCATCCTGCTGGCCTGGATCCTGACCCTGCCTGCAACCGTGGCGCTGTCGGCTGGGCTGTTCTGGTTGGCGACCAAGTTCATCGTGTGAACTGCCCCGCAATGAAAAGGCGCCTTCGGGCGCCTTTTTTGTATCAACTTGGGATCTACGCCTATTACCGGCGTTTGCTACCGCCCAGCAGCGAGCCCATCAACCCACGCACCAACTGACGCCCGAACTGATTGGCTGCCTGGCGCATCGCTGACTTGATCGCCTGCCCTGCTGCGCTTTGGAGAAACTCCCCGGCTTGGTCGGCAAAGCTCTCTTCAGCTGCGCCAGGCGCTTGCTCGGGTGTGGCCTGCGGGGCGCCGCCCTTACGCTCAGTCAACATTTCATAAGCCGACTCGCGGTCCACCGGCTTGTCATAGCGCCCGACCAACGGTGAGCCGGCAATCAACGCCGCACGTTCAGCCTCGCTCAAGGGCCCAATACGCGACTGCGGCGGCGCGATCAACACGCGCTGGACCATGCCCGGGGTGCCCTTCTCTTGCAGGGTGCCGACCAACGCCTCGCCAATACCCAGCTCAGTCAGCACACTCAAGGTGTCAAAGTCAGGGTTGGGGCGGAAACCCTCAGCCACCGCCTTCAACGACTTCTGTTCCTTGGCAGTGAACGCACGCAGGCCATGCTGGATGCGCAAGCCCAACTGCGCCAGGACATCATCAGGCAGATCGCTCGGCGATTGGGTCACGAAGTACACCCCGACGCCTTTGGAACGAATCAGCCTTACCACTTGTTCCAGGCGATCCTGCAAGGCCTTGGGCGTGCCATTGAACAGCAGATGCGCCTCATCAAAAAACAGTGCCAGCAATGGTTTGTCGGCATCGCCACGCTCGGGCAATTGCTCGAACAGCTCTGCCAGCAACCACAGCAAGAAGGTCGCATAGACCTTGGGCGCCTCATGCACCAGGCGGCTGGCGTCGAGCAGATGGATGCGCCCGCGACCATCAGGATCAGGACGCAGCAAGTCCTCCAGTTGCAACGCCGGCTCACCGAACAATGCCTCGGCGCCCTGCTGCTCCAGGGTTGCCAGGCGCCGCAACAGGGCCTGGCTGGAACCGGTGGTCATCAGCGCACTGTCATCGCCGAGCAACTGCGGGTTGTCCTTGAGGTGTGCCAGCAGCGCCTTGAGGTCCTTGATATCGAGCAGCAACAAGCCTTCGCGATCAGCCACCTTGAACGCGGCATACAGTGCCGCTTGCTGGCTATCCGTCAGCTCCAGCAGGTTACCCAGCAACAACGGCCCCATTTCGCTGAGCGTGGTGCGCAACGGATGGCCGGATTGCCCGTGAATATCCCAGAGACTGACCGGGTACGCCTGCGGCCGATGTTCGAGCCAAGGCATGCCGGCGATGCGCTCGGCGACTTTACCCTGAGGGTTGCCAACCGCGCCCAGGCCGCACAGGTCGCCTTTGACGTCAGCGGCAAATACTGCCACTCCGGCATCACTGAAGGCTTCGGCCATGTGCTGCAAAGTCACGGTCTTGCCGGTACCGGTGGCACCGGCAACCAGGCCGTGACGGTTAGCCAGGCGCATCGCCTGGGCGACCGGTTGAGCGGCCAAATCAGCCCCGAGAATGAACTGCGAAGAGTCAGGCATGTTTTTACACCCTCTATTTAAGCTTTGGCTCGAATCGGCCGATATCTCATTAGCGATAGACCACCAGAAAGACAGGATATGCCCGACAAGGAAGGGGACCTGCACTGCTTTCAAACTGTTCTTTGTGCGAACGACCCGGATAATAAAACCTTAGCGGACCGACACGTTATGAACAAAAGCCTCCGATTCAGCCACAAGATCCTTCTGGCCGCTTCTCTGATCGTCATGATCGCGTTCACACTCTTTACTTTGTACAACGATTTCCTGCAGCGTAATGCGATTCGTGAGGATCTGGAAAGTTATCTCGCCGAAATGGGCGATACCACCTCGACCAATATCAAAAACCTGTTTGATGGTCGCATTCTGCTGGTGCAGAACGTGGCACAGAATATTGCCGCGTTTCCCCAGGCCGAAAACATCGGCACCCTGTTGGGCCAACAAGCGTTGGTCTCGAGTTTTCTGACTATTTACCTGGGTGACGTCAACGGTGGTTTCACCATCCGCCCGCAAACCAAGATGCCGGATGGCTATGACCCGCGTGCTCGGCCTTGGTACAAAGACGGTATGGCCGCCAATGGCCCGATCCTGACCGAACCCTATATTGACGTCAGCACCGGCAAAATGGTGATTTCGGTCGTTGCCACAGCAGCGCGCAATATCGGCGTGGTCGGCGGCGATCTGGCCCTGGACGGTCTGACCGAAATCATCAACTCGCTGAACTTCGGCGGCATGGGCTACGCCTTTCTGGTCAACGATCAAGGCAAGATCCTCGTCCACCCGGACAAGAACCTGGTGATGAAGTCGCTGTCGGACGTGTTCGCGCAGAACACCCCTCGCTTGACCAAGGAACTTAGCGAAGTACAACTCAACGGCGAAACCCGCCTGCTGACCTTCGCCCCGGTCAAAGGCCTGCCGTCGGCCAACTGGTACATCGGCCTGTCGGTCGACAAGGACAAAGCCTACGCAATGCTGAGTGAGTTCCGCACCTCGGCGGTGATTGCCACTCTGGTTGCCGTGGCCATCATCATCAGCCTACTCGGCCTGCTGATTCGCGTGCTGCTGCAGCCGTTGCACACCATGACTCGGGCCATGGAAGACATCGCCGAAGGTGAAGGCGACCTGACCAAACGCCTGGTCCTGCACAGTCAAGACGAGTTTGGCATCCTGGGGACTGCCTTCAACCGTTTCGTCGAACGTATTCACACCTCGATCCGCGAAGTGTCGTCGGCCACCGAACAGGTCAACGAAGTGGCCCTGCGCGTGGTCAGTGCCTCCAACTCGTCGATGGTCAACTCCGACGAGCAGTCCAACCGTACCAACAGCGTTGCCGCCGCGATCAACCAGCTCGGCGCCGCCGCCCAGGAAATTGCCCATAACGCTGCCCAGGCTTCGCAGCAGGCAAGCTCGGCCCGTCACTTGGCCGAAGAAGGCCAGCAAGTGGTCGATCGCAATATTGCCGCGATGAACCGCCTGTCGGACCTGATCTGCACCTCCAGCTCGCACATCGAGACGCTCAACAGCAAGACCGTGAACATTGGTCAAATTCTCGAAGTGATCACCAGCATTTCGCAACAGACCAACCTGCTGGCCCTCAATGCGGCAATCGAAGCGGCGCGGGCTGGTGAAGCCGGTCGCGGTTTCGCCGTGGTTGCCGATGAAGTGCGCAACCTCGCGCACCGCACCCAGGAATCGGCGCAGCAGGTGCAAAAGATGATCGAGGAGCTGCAGGTGGGTGCCCGCGAGTCGGTCGACACCATGGGCCAAAGCCAGCGCCACAGCCAGGACAGTGTCGAGATTGCCAACCAGGCCGGCGAGCGCCTGGGCAGCGTGACCCTGCGCATCGGTGAGATCGACGGCATGAACCAGTCGGTGGCCACCGCCACCGAAGAACAGACTGCCGTGGTCGAGGCGATCAACATGGACATCAACGAGATCAACATGCTCAACCAGGAAGGGGTCGAGAACCTGCAATCGACCTTGCGCGCCTGCACCGACCTGGGACAGCAAGCCAGCCGCCTGAAACAACTGGTCGGCAGCTTCCGTATCTGAGTGGGAGCTACAAGCTGCAAGTTTCAAGCTGCAAGAAGAAGCAAAGCCGTGCGCGGACCGCCTTTCTTGCAGCTTGCAGCTAGCCACTGCCGACTCCAATCGAACAAACTATCCTTCATAGAGGTCAACCTTAGGGCGCGTCTTCTGCGGTACAAACCGACAGACGACATACTCTGAAGACGATCTCGGAGGGATGCTGATCGTGCACATCGCTGACATCACCATGTTCTACGCCCCTGCCAGCGGCGGCGTGCGTACCTATCTTGATGCCAAACACCGCCGCTTGGGGCGCACCCCCGGTGTCCGCCACAGTCTGTTGATCCCAGGGGCCAGCCCCCAACATGCCAACGGCATTTACCAGGTTCCGGCCCCGGCCCTGCCGTTCGGCAATGGCTATCGCTTCCCTCTGCGTCTGGCCCCGTGGCGCAATGTATTGCAAGACTTGCAACCGGATTTGATCGAAGTTGGCGACCCGTATCTGACTGCCTGGGCAGCCCTGGATGCCCGACGTCAGCTTGATGTACCGGTTATCGGCTTCTATCACTCCGATTTGCCGCTATTGGTCAGCAACCGCATGGGCAACTGGTTCACCCCCAATGTCGAGGCCTATGTCAGCAAGCTGTATGGCAACTTCGACCGGGTCCTGGCCCCAAGCTTGGTAATGGCCCACAAACTGCGCGGCCTGGGTATCGACAATGTGCATGTGCAGCGCCTTGGCGTTGACCTTGAGACCTTTCACCCGCACCACCGCGACGCAGATCTGCGCCGGCAGTTGCACATCGCTGACAGCACCCACTTGTTGGTATTTGCTGGCCGCGGCTCGCGCGAGAAAAACCTGCCGGTACTGCTCGATTGCATGCAGCGCCTGGGCAAGCACTATCACCTGTTGCTGGTGGGCTCGCACATGCCTTCCAACGTGCCGGCCAATGTCAGTGTCATTAATCACTTCTGCCCAGCCCAGGAAGTCGCCCGCCTGCTGGCCAGCGCCGACGCTCTGGTGCATGCCGGTGATCAGGAAACGTTCGGTCTGATCATCCTTGAAGCCATGGCCAGTGGCATCCCGGTGATTGCCGTAGCGGCTGGGGCATTCGAGGAGCTCGTCAGCAACCGTTTCGGCCGTCTGTGCCAAGCCAATGATGGTCAGGCCATGGCGCGCGCGGTGCGTGAAGTCTTTGAGCAAGGCGCCGCACAACTGGGTCAGGAGGCACGCCGCCAGGCGGAGCAGCACTATGCCTGGGACAGCGTGGTCAGCGGATTGCTGGCCCACTACCGCGCCGTCCTCGGCCATGAACTGCCGGTGCGCGTCCATGCCTGATCCAGCCACTGCACCATCGGCCGGGTACGATCTGTTGCTGGTGCTGCATGACGTCGCCCCGCATACCTGGCCGGACTACCAACCTTTCGTTGAAGCAGTCGATGCCCTCGGCGACGTTCCCATGACCTGGCTAGTGGTGCCGAACTTCCACAAACGCGATGCACTGACCCTCGCCCCCGGCTTTCGGCGCATGCTTGGGCGGCGTTTACAGCGCGGCGACGAGCTGGCTCTGCATGGCTACTACCATGCCGATGACAGCCCACCGCCATGCTCAGTGCGGGATTACCTGATGCGGCGTATCTACACCCACGAAGGCGAGTTTTACAGCCTCGATCAAGACAGTGCCCTGCAGCGCCTGCACGCAGGGATGACAATGTTCCAGCGCTTTGACTGGCCGCTGGCCGGCTTCGTCGCCCCGGCCTGGCTGATGAGCGAAGGCACCCGCCAAGCGTTGCGCCGTTTGCCGCTGAAATACACCAGCGATCCGCGGTACCTCTACCAACTGCCGCAATTCACTCCGATCGCGGCCCCGGGATTGGTCTGGAGCGCCCGCAGCGCCTGGCGCCGGGGCTTGTCATGGCTGGCCTGCGAGCTGCAGGCCGTGCGCCTGGCCGAGGCGCCGGTCATTCGCCTGGGGCTGCACCCGATGGACATGCGTCATGGTTATTCCCGGCGCTACTGGATGAACACTTTGCAGCAGTTACTGGCTCAAGGTCGCACGCCGATGACCAAGTCCACCTGGCTCCGCGCCAGGCACACCGCGTGAACCGCCTACTGTGGCTAGGCCTGGCGCTGATCCTGGCGCTGCTGGTGCCTGTCGTGCTCGGCGGCAGCGATTTGCTGACACGTTTGCGCGCCTTTGACCCTGGCTTGATGTTTGCTCTACTCGGCATGATTCTGCTGTGCTGGATCATTAATGCCATCCGCCTGCGCTTGCTACTGGGCAACCAGGGCAACCACCTGGGGCGGATGCGCAGCCTGGGGGTGATCATTGCGACCGAGTTCGCCATCTGCACCACCCCGGCCGGTAGTGGTGGCCCGCTGACGCTGATGGCCTTGCTGGCCCGCGACCGCATCGGACCGGCACGCAGTGGTGCAGTGTTCGCCGCCGACCAGATCAACGACTTGCTGTTCTTTTTCTGCGCCCTGCTGGGCATCGCCGGTTACACCCTGTTCCATACCCTCAACCGCAGCCTGGAAGGCATGTTGCTAGCCAGTGCCCTGTTGATGATCGGGGCGCTGGCCGGCGTCGTGGCCCTGACGGCCTATCGGCGGGCACTACTGCGCCTGAGTGGTCGCCTGTTGCGTACACTGAAGATGTCTGCCCGCCGGCGCCGACGCTGGACACGTAAAGTGCTACATTTCTTTCGCGCGCTCGCTGAAACCTGGCGCTTGCCCAAGCGCACGTTGACCTTGGTGTTCGCCCTGACCTGTGTGCATTGGAGTTTGCGGTACAGCGTGTTGTACCTCGCCCTGCTCGGGCTAGGCGTGAACCTGCAATGGATACTCAGCTTTCTGGTGCAGATGCTGTCATTGAGCGCTGGACAGTTCAGCCTGTTGCCGGGCGGCGCCGGTGCTGCCGAGCTGACCTCGGCTACCCTGCTGACGCCGATGGTGGGGAAATCCACAGCGGCAGCGGCCATTGTGATCTGGCGAGCGGTGACCTATTACTTCTACCTGATTGTCGGTGGCCCGGTGTTTCTCTGCCTGCTCGGCCGACCGCTGCTGGAGCGCCTACGCCTCAGCTTGGCGCGGGATCGTCGCTAGTCGGCTGCAACTGCTCCCAGAGCTCGGCGGCACCGGGGAAATCGGTGCCATCCTCGCTGTCCAGGGCATCCGGGTCGAATCGGCTCAGGCAGCCCTCGCCGAGGGTTGGCGGGGCTTTGGAGGTTGCCTTGTCGAGGGGATCGGCCATGCTGCAACCTCCGTATCCTCGCGGTTAGTTGAACACCACGGTCTTGTTGCCATGCACCAGCACCCTATCTTCCAGGTGATAGCGCAAGCCGCGTGCCAGTACCATTTTCTCAACATCACGACCGAAACGGACCATGTCGTCGATGCTGTCGCTATGGCTGACCCGCACCACGTCCTGCTCGATGATCGGGCCGGCATCCAGCTCTTCGGTCACATAGTGGCAGGTCGCACCGATCAGCTTCACCCCACGCAACGACGCCTGGTGGTACGGTTTGGCACCAACGAACGACGGCAGGAAGCTGTGGTGAATGTTGATCACCTGTTGGGCATATTCCTGGCACAGTTGTGGCGGCAGGATTTGCATGTAACGCGCCAGTACCACGACATCGGCACCATGTTCCTTGACCAGGCGCGAGACTTCGGCAAACGCCGGTTGTTTGTCCTGCGGGTCGACCGGTACATGGAAGAACGGGATGCCATGCCACTCGACCATGCTACGCAGATCGTTATGGTTGGAGATCACGCAAGGAATGTCGCAATCGAGTTCTTTGGCATGCCAACGGTGCAACAAGTCAGCCAGGCAGTGCGACTCACGGCTGGCCATCAGCACCACGCGCTTCTTCTGGTCGGTGTCGGTGATCCGCCAGACCATGGAAAACTCTTCGGCAATCGGTGCAAACGCTTCGCGGAATGCCTCGATGCCGAACGGCAAGGTTTGCGCGCGAATTTCGTGACGCATGAAGAACCAACCGCTTTGCTCATCGGAATGATGGCTCGCTTCGTTGATCCAGCCGTTATAGGACGCCAGGAAATTACTGACTTTGGCGACGATGCCAACGCGGTCGGGGCAAGCAATCACCAGCCGGTAGGTGCGCATGAAAGGGACTCCAGATACTTCGCAAAGGCGCACATTCTAACCAGTGCCCGGAAAAACTGCAGTAGGCAATGCGCGCGTCCTGCCGCCTGCGCCTCGGGTGCCTGAGCGCAGGCGCAAAACGGCGGTAGCTAAGGCGTAGCGCTGAGTTAACTGTTGTCGACCAGTCTTAGTTTGTAAATTTTTTTTAATACAATTTATCGGAGCGATTTAAGCATTTAGCTGTTTATTGCCAAGTTTAATGTTTACTTGGCAGTAAGCACTGACTATTATTGCCCCACTGTCTACCTGATTTCCCTATTTCCAAGGATCACCCAATGTCCCTGATCAACGAATATCGCGCTACCGAAGAAGCCATCAAAGAACTGCAGGCCCGTCTGGCCAACCTGTCGAATGACGACAAGCTGAAGAAAGAGCTGGAGTTCGAAGGCAAACTGCGCAACCTGATGGGCGAATATCAGAAGTCGCTGCGCGATATCATTGCCCTGCTCGACCCAGATGCAAAATCGAGCAAAGCTCCGCGTGGTGCAGTTAAAACCACTGGCACCAAGCGCGCGCGCAAGGTCAAGCAGTACAAAAACCCGCACAACGGTGAAGTCATCGAAACCAAAGGCGGCAACCACAAAACCCTGAAAGAGTGGAAAGCCAAGTGGGGTGGCGATGTGGTTGAAAGCTGGGCAACCCTGCTGGGTTAATCAGCCGTCACTGCAACCTCGATTGCATTGATAAAAAACGCCAGCTTGCTGGCGTTTTTTTTGACCGTTGCTTACAGCCCCAATTGCAACTTCAACGCTTGGACGTGCGCTTGCCAATGGCCGAGCAATTCTCGCTGAGTTGCATCAGCCTGACCCCAGCACCCTTGCAGGACCTGCTCGAAATCCCCAAGCGTGTTAGGTGCACCCATCCGTGGGTCACTCAAACGCTGCTGACAGAACAGCCGCCAGCGCTGCAGTTCCTCGTCGTTCAAGGTGTCGATGAAATTGCGTGCACGATAACGGAACAACAACTCAGGCAAGCGCGGGTCATCGAACATCCAATGACCCTGGCCTAATTGGTGCGGTTCGACATTGCGTACTTGCTCACACAAGCGTCTATCGCGATCACCGATAAAGCCGTCATACAACTGCTGTTCGGGATCTTCGCATGGGGCAAACTCTTCCTCTGCGTAAAGCATTTGTAACTTATCTTGCCAGCTGTCCTGAGCCGCAATCAGCTGTGCCACCCGCGTTTCAAACAAGGACATATCCAGCCCCAAGCGCTGCTGATCTTGCCCACGTAATACATTGAGTGGGGCCACCACTGGACAGCGATTGATATGCACCAACTTCAAGGGCACGGGTAAGTGTCCTTCGGGCATTTCTTCGCGGCGCATGTATAAGCGCTGACGTAACGCGTCGCCCTCTTCCTGTAACAAAGGAAGTGGATCCATACCCAAGTCACAGACAATCAAGGCATTACGATTACGCGGATGCCACGCCAGTGGCAGGACCACCCCTAAATAACTGCGCGCCGCAGAGAAGCGTCCGGAAATATGCACCAGCGGTTGTAGCAGGCGAATTTGATCGAGCACTTTCTGTTTACTGCGCAATTGAAACAACCAGTCATACAGCTTCGGTTGGTGCTCGCGGATCAATCGCGCAAGGGCAATGGTCGCTCGCACATCACTGAGGGCTTCATGGGCTTGACCGTGATCGATGCCGTTGGCTGCTGTCAGCAATTCCAGGCGCAAGCTTACGCGCCCCTCCTGTTCGGGCCAGACAATGCCATCCGGGCGCAGGGCGTAGGCTGCACGCACTACATCAATCAGGTCCCAGCGGCTGTTGCCGCCTTGCCATTCGCGGGCATAGGGGTCGAAGAAGTTGCGGTACAAACTGTAGCGGGTAACTTCATCATCAAAGCGCAGGCTGTTGTAGCCCGCGCCACAGGTGCCCGGACGAGCCAGCTCGGCGTGCACTCGGGTCATGAACTCGGCTTCGCGCAAGCCCTGACTGGCCAATTGTGCCGGGGTAATACCGGTTACCAGGCAAGCGGCCGGATGCGGCAGAATGTCATCGCTGGGTTGGCAGTAAAAGTTAATTGGCGCTTCAATCTCATTGAGGTCGAGGTCGGTGCGCACACCGGCCACCTGCAGAGGCCGGTCATTGCGCGGATTGATACCGGTGGTTTCGTAGTCGTGCCAGAAAATGCTGGTGCTCACGGTGTCGTCCTGAACATAAGGTCGAGCAGAGTCTAGGGCTACTCGCCCGCGACGGCCAGCCTCAGGCCGAGGCGCCCAAAGGATAGAAACTGAAATAGTTGCGCAAGGCCCGCACCAGTTGTGCATATTCATAAGGTGCCTGCAGCAGCATGAAGCCGGCGTCGTAGTGACCCGGCGTCTCATCTTCATGGCACCACAGGCAACTGGCCGTGAGGTTGATCAGGTGCAGGTTGCCGCCGCAGCCCAGCACTTTCAATTGCAACTCAAAATCCGGGCCGACCAGCATCGGCAGCTGGCTAATCAGCATTAGGCCGTCTTCAGACACGTTACCCAAGTAGCCGATGGGCTGATCAGTAAAACGGTTGAAGACTTTAAGAAAGTAAGGGAGCTGATGACGCTCGATGCGGCGTTCGTCATGCATGGTCGAAATCGCTGTCGAAGACCCTTGAGCAGGGCCGCGCTAGTGCTGCTGAATCTACTCGAACTCAACCATAAGATTAGCCCACCCCGCCCCTGGCGTCGCAAGCGCCTTCGTACACTTTGGTATTAACGCCAAGGCGTGGTGGTTGTCGGCTGGGCAATCGCTGGCTCGCCGCTGCGGTAGTGTCCCAGTTGCTCCAAGGTCTGCAGGCGCGCGCGGGCGCGGTAGGCGTACTCGTTTTGCGGGTAGCGCGCGATGAGGTATTGGTACGTCTGGGCAGCGTCAACATAAAGCTTCTGACGCTCCAGGCACTGGCCGCGCAACATCGACACTTCAGGATGGATGAACGGTCGCGCACGGCTGCTGCGGTCGACCTGCGACAACTCGAGCATGACCTTGTCGCATTGGCCGCGGTCATAGGCGCGGTAGGCATTGTTCAGGTGGTGGTCCATTGACCAGCGGGTACAGCCAACGACACTGGTCGCCAGGGCTAGAACGATCAAGGCTCGCATGGGGGAATCTCCTCTATTGAGCGGTTTATCGGCGAGCTGGGCAAAATCTGTAGACCCCTATCGGCTCACATAGAATCTGCGTAATACAACAGCCCCCACCGTTCATATGCCCGCCTACTCACCACCAAGGTAGTGCAAAGGAACAATGACTACAGCCAAATTCCAGAGTAGCCTTTCGCTGCGCTTCACTATAGGAGTCTGTGCATGACCATCCGCCGTACCAAAATCGTCGCCACCCTTGGCCCCGCCAGCAACTCGCCGGAAGTTATCGAACAACTGATTCTTGCCGGCCTGGATGTTGCTCGCCTGAACTTCTCCCACGGCACGCCCGACGAGCATAAAGCGCGCGCCCGTTTGATCCGTGAGATCGCCGCACGCCTGGGTCGCCACGTCGCACTGCTCGGCGACCTGCAGGGTCCGAAGATTCGTATCGCCAAATTCACCAACAAGCGTATTGAGCTTAAAGTCGGTGATCGCTTCACCTTCTCCACCGCCCATCCGCTGACCGACGGCACCCAGGATATCGTCGGCATCGACTATCCGGACCTGGTCAAAGACTGCGGCGTTGGTGACGAGCTGCTGCTCGATGACGGCCGCGTGGTAATGCGTGTCGAAACCGCCACCAGCGATGCCCTGCACTGCTCGGTACTGATCGGCGGCCCGCTGTCCGACCACAAAGGCATCAACCGCAAAGGTGGCGGCCTGACCGCACCGGCGCTGACCGAAAAAGACAAGGCCGACATCAAGCTGGCGGCCGAAATGGACCTGGACTACCTGGCCGTGTCGTTCCCACGCGATGCCAGCGACATGGAATACGCCCGTCGCCTGCGTGACGAAGCGGGCGGCAGCGCCTGGCTGGTAGCCAAGATCGAACGCGCCGAAGCCGTGGCCGACGACGAAACCCTCGACGGCCTGATCGCCGCCAGTGACGCGGTGATGGTTGCCCGAGGTGACCTGGGTGTGGAAATCGGCGATGCCGAGCTGATCGCCATCCAGAAGAAGATCATTCAGCACGCCCGTCGCAACAACAAGGCAGTGATCGTCGCGACCCAGATGATGGAGTCGATGATCCAGAACCCGATGCCGACCCGTGCCGAAGTGTCCGACGTGGCCAACGCCGTGCTCGACAACACTGACGCGGTAATGCTGTCGGCCGAAAGCGCCGCTGGCGCCTACCCGATCGAAGCCGTCCAGGCCATGGCGCGGATCTGCCAGGGTGCGGAAAAGCATCCGACCAACCAGAAGTCCAGCCATCGTCTGCACACCCGTTTCGAGCGTTGCGACGAAAGCATCGCCCTGGCGGCCATGTACACCGCCAACCACTTCCCCGGCGTCAAGGCGATCATCGCCCTCACCGAAAGTGGCTACACCCCGCTGATCATGTCGCGCCTGCGCTCGCACGTGCCGATCTTCGCACTGTCACCGCACCGCGCCACTCAGGCCCGCGCCTCGATGTTCCGTGGCGTCTACCCGATTGCTTTCGACCCGGCTGCCCTGCCGGCGGAAAAAGTCAGCCAGGCAGCGGTCGACGAGCTGCTCAAGCGTGGTTTGGTCGAGCCAGGTGACTGGGTGATCCTGACCAAGGGCGACAGCTACCACACCATCGGTGGCACCAATGGCATGAAGATTCTGCATGTCGGTGATTCGTTGGTCTGACTCACGCTGGCAATGAAAAAACCGCAGCCTGTACTGCGGTTTTTTATGCATGGGCGATGAAGGTATCGACAAATAACTGGTTACGCGGCAACCCCGCCAGAAACAGCTGCCGGGAGAACTGCTCGATACTGGCGGCTGAACCACAAGCCAGCGCTACCGTCCGGCGAGACTGCAAACGCAGATCAGCCAGCCCCTGTGGCAACGTTTTTGGGGTTAGAAGCTCTATCTGCAGTTGCGGATAGTGCTCAGCAAGTACAGTCAGATCCCCCGCCATATAGTGCCCCTGACGGTCATGCGCCAAATGCAACACACGAATCGGCGCGTGGTGTTCCTGGCGCAACGCTTCACGCAAAATCCCCCACAACGGCGCGAGCCCCGTGCCTGCCGCCAGTAGCCATAGCGGACGCTCTTGCCAGTCGGCATCGTAGTGCAACGCACCACCATGCAACGCTCCCAGCCCCAGAACGTCACCGACTTGCAGCCGGCGCGCGGCATCACAGAACGCACCAGGCTGACGGCAATCGAGGTGGAAATCGAGAAAATCATCTTCGTTCGGCAGGCTGGCCAACGAATAAGGGCGGGCCACGCCATTAGCACTCCACAACACCAGGTGCTGCCCCGCCTGGTAGCGCAACGGACGCTCAGGTTGCAGGCGCAGGCGCAACACCTCGCTCCCCAACCAATCCAGACCACATACCCGAGCCGGCACGCCATCGCACTGCGGATCAAATACCGCCACCTGCAAGTCATCCACAACTTTGCATTGGCAAGCCAGGCGCCAGCCCTGCTCGCGTTTATCCGCACTCAAGGCATCGGGCAAGGCATCAACAGGCTGCCCCTCAAGGCAGCGCACCAGACAGGCATGGCAACTGCCAGCACGGCAACTGTAGGGCACCGAGCAGCCGCCAGCGTTGAGCGCATCGAGCAGGTTGCTGCCCGCCGGCACCGCCCAACAGCGCTCGCCCACACAGAGTTCAGGCATCGTTCATCTCCAGCTCATAAACACCATGGCCAACCGCCACTTTAGGGCTAAAGGCCGACGCTGGCACGCAAAAAGGGTGCCCGTCGGCAAGCGACCTTGGTCCAGACCACTCGCAGGTGTGCCGTGCACCGATGCGCGCTATACTGCCGCGCCTTTTTTGCGTCGGCCCGAGCGGGTCGGCGCACCGTGAAAGGTCGTTTCGACACCTCGGCCTGTCCGCGTCGGAATACCTTATTGAATGTTCCCGTCTTTAAGAGGAGCGCGCTGCATGACCGTGATCAAGCAAGACGACCTGATTCAGAGCGTTGCCGACGCCCTGCAGTTCATTTCGTACTACCACCCCGTTGACTTCATCCAGGCCATGCATGAGGCCTATCTGCGTGAAGAGTCGCCCGCTGCGCGTGACTCCATCGCCCAGATCCTGATCAACTCGCGCATGTGCGCCACTGGCCACCGGCCGATCTGCCAGGACACCGGTATCGTTACCGTGTTCGTGCGCGTTGGCATGGACGTGCGCTGGGATGGCGCGACCATGAGCCTGGACGACATGATCAACGAAGGCGTGCGCCGCGCCTACAACCTGCCGGAAAACGTCCTGCGCGCCTCGATCCTGGCCGACCCGGCAGGCGCGCGTAAAAACACCAAGGACAACACCCCTGCGGTCATCCACTACTCCATCGTCCCGGGCAACACCGTGGAAGTGGATGTGGCGGCCAAAGGCGGCGGTTCCGAGAACAAGTCGAAAATGGCCATGCTCAACCCGTCCGACTCGATCGTTGACTGGGTACTGAAGACCGTTCCGACCATGGGCGCTGGCTGGTGCCCGCCTGGCATGCTCGGCATCGGCATCGGCGGTACCGCCGAGAAAGCTGCGGTAATGGCCAAGGAAGTGTTGATGGAGTCCATCGACATTCACGAGCTCAAGGCCCGTGGCCCGCAGAACCGCATCGAAGAGATCCGTCTGGAACTGTTCGAGAAGGTCAATCAGCTGGGCATCGGTGCCCAGGGTCTGGGCGGTCTGACCACCGTGCTCGACGTCAAGATCATGGACTACCCGACCCACGCCGCCTCCCTGCCGGTGTGCATGATCCCCAACTGCGCCGCTACCCGTCACGCGCACTTCGTGCTCGACGGCTCCGGCCCTGCCGACCTGGAAGCACCCTCGCTGGATGCCTACCCGGAAATCGTCTGGGAAGCGGGTCCATCGGCCCGCCGCGTCAACCTCGACACCCTGACCCCGGAAGACGTGCAGAGCTGGAAGCCGGGCGAGACCATCCTGCTCAACGGCAAGATGCTCACCGGCCGCGACGCTGCGCACAAGCGCATGGTTGAAATGCTCAACCGTGGCGAAGCGCTGCCGGTGGACCTCAAAGGCCGCTTCATCTACTACGTCGGCCCGGTTGATCCGGTACGCGAAGAAGTGGTTGGCCCTGCCGGCCCGACCACCGCTACGCGGATGGACAAGTTCACCCGTCAGATTCTTGAGCAAACCGGCTTGTTGGGCATGATCGGCAAGTCCGAGCGTGGCCCTACTGCGATTGAGGCGATCAAGGACAACAAGGCCGTGTATCTGATGGCCGTCGGCGGTGCTGCCTACCTGGTGGCCCAGGCGATCAAGAAGTCCAAGGTTCTGGCCTTTGCTGAACTGGGCATGGAAGCGATCTACGAGTTCGAAGTCAAAGACATGCCGGTCACCGTAGCGGTCGACAGCAATGGAGAGTCGGTGCACATCACAGGGCCGGCGTTGTGGCAGAGCAAGATCGCTGAAAGTTTGGCGGTGGAAGTGAAGTAAGCCACTAAGGCTTGCTGAAACAAAAAGCGGCAGGGGTCACCCCCTGCCGCTTTTTTATTGTCCCGCGAATTTCTACAAAGTAATGCGGGTACCCAACAGCTGCAGAAACCCCGCCAACCACGCTGGATGCGCTGGCCAAGCTGGAGCCGAAGCAAGGTTACCTTGCACATGGGCCTGATCGACGCCAATCTCGACAAACTTCCCACCCGCCAGCCGCACTTCCGGAGCACATGCCGGATAGGCGCTGCACTCACGCCCTTCCAGTACCCCAGCGGCCGCCAGCAATTGCGCACCATGGCACACGGCCGCAATCGGCTTGCCGGCCTTATCAATGGCCTTGACCAACGCCAGTACCCGCTCATCGAGACGTAGGTACTCGGGCGCGCGGCCACCCGGGATGACCAGTGCGTCATAACCTTCGGCGCGAACCTGCTCGAAATCGAAGTTGAGGGCAAAATTGTGCCCCGGCTTTTCGCTATAGGTCTGGTCACCTTCAAAGTCATGAATCGCCGTACGCACCGTTTGCCCGGCCGCTTTGCCCGGGCACACCGCGTGAACGGTATGACCCACCATCTGCAGGGCCTGGAAGGGCACCATCACTTCGTAGTCTTCGACGTAATCACCCACCAGCATCAGAATCTTCTTCGCGGCCATGTCATCAACTCCTCGGGTGTAATGAAAGTCACAAGACACAATAGACCGTCCTGTTCACCGCGTAGATCAGTTGCGCCGATCCAGCAGATTAACCACCAACCGATCCAGCCAGCCCCACACTCGCTGCTGCACACGCTTCCACAACGGTCGGGCATGCCAATGGTCAAGATCGATACTTAGGCTCTGGGCGAAGTCGCGCTCAAAACTTGCCGCCACGGCAGCGGTCAACTGCGGATCAAGCGCCTCGACGTTGGCCTCAAGGTTGAAACGCAGGTTCCAATGGTCGAAGTTGCACGAGCCGATACTCACCCAGTCGTCCACCAGCACCATTTTCAGGTGCAGAAAGCACGGCTGGTACTCGTAGATTTTTACCCCGGCACGCATCAGCCGCGGATAGTAGCGGTGCCCGGCATAACGCACTGAAGGATGATCGGTTCGTGGACCGGTCAGCAGCAGACGCACATCGATACCATTGGCTGCCGCCCGGCGCAGGGAGCGACGAACCTTCCAGGTCGGTAAAAAGTAAGGGGTGGCTAACCAGATCCGGCGCTGACCGCTGTTCAGCGCTCGCACCAGCGACTGCAGGATGTCCCGGTGCTGACGAGCATCGGCATAGGCCACCCGGCCCATGCCCTGGCCGCTATCGGGCACATGGGGCAAGCGTGGCAGGCCAAAATGCGTCGGAGGCCGCCAGGCGGTACGGCGCAGATTGGCGCGCCACTGGCGATCGAAGAGCATCTGCCAGTCGGCGACCAGCGGCCCCTGCATTTCGACCATCACTTCATGCCACTCGCTGACGTCTTCGTTCGGCACCCAGAACTCATCGGTAACGCCTGTGCCACCGACCACCGCCCACGACTGGTCGACCAGCAACAGCTTGCGGTGATCCCGATACAGATTGCGCAGGCCACGGCGCCAGCGCAGGCGGTTGTACCAGCGCAACTCAACCCCGGCATCGAGCAGGCGTTGGCGCAAGCTTAAGGTGAAGGCCAGCGCGCCATAATCATCGAACAGGCAACGTACCTGAACGCCCCGCTCGGCGGCTTGCACCAAGGCCTGAACCATGGCCTCGGCACAAGCGCCCGCCTCCACCAAGTACAATTCCAGATCCACCTGATGCTCAGCTTGCGCGATCGCAGTGAGCATGCGTGGGAAAAACCTGGGGCCGTCGATCAATAACTCGAACCGGTTGCCATCTCGCCAGGGGAAGACGGGTCCGGCCATATCAGCGCGCCGTGAAGATCAGCACCGCACTCACCGGCACTGACGGGCTAATGGACTTGAGTCCGGCCATTTTGCGCAACGACTCCAGGCCCGGCACCAACTCGAAGTCTTCGGCACGCAGCATCAACGGTTCCAGGGTCACCACCTGGAAGCGGCGCTCATCCAGGCGCGTGGCCAACAGCAAAGCACTGTAGCTGTGCTCCTTGCCGCGCAGCTTGACCGTCACCGGCAAGCGCAGCTCGACCTGGGCACCATTGGCCAGGTCGTTGATCGGGCCCAGGTCGATCTGTGCCGTAACATGAGCTTCCGGGAAGCGAGCAAAGTCGAACAACTCCTTGCGCATGCGCTCGTCACGCAACGGCACACCGCTGTTGTTGGAGTCCATCTCGATCATCAGCTCGGCCGCACCCTTGCGGTCGACCTTGCCGTGCAGCACGAGAAATCGATGCACTTCGGCGGTGTCGCCATTTTTACTGGAGATAAAGGACAGGCGTGAAGACTCGCCATCCAGGTGCCAATTGGCCTGGGCCGAGAAGCTCGTCAGGGCGAGCACGACAAGCAGAAGACGGGGCAGAGAGAACATGAGAAATCCTGGAACACAGAAGCCGTCAACCTTACCCGGCTGCCCTCACGGCAGCAAGCCACAGCCCTCACGCGCGCCCTGCCAACGCGCACGGTGTTCAACCCCCAGACCCGCAGCGGTAACCAGCCGGTTTTGTTCCTCAAGGCGACTCAAAGGCAAATACTGGCGCACATAGGCCTGGCAATAAGGCACATCGAAACCCATGACGAATCGACAGGAGCAGTACTCCTTGGCCGAATAAGCACTGAGGATGCCCGGAAAGTCCGCCAGGGCATCACGTTCATACCAGCTCCAGGTACCTAACAGCAGTAACAGCACCAGCAGCAAACGCTTCATGGCTGCGCGCCGGACTGCGCCGCCAGCACGCGTTTTAGCAGCTCGTTGTGGCGCAACTGCTCATCGCGATCATCAGCGAAACGCACCACCACCATCTGCTCATCAGGCATTACATACAAGGCCTGGCCCCAATGCCCCAAGGCCGCAAAGGTGTCGGCCGGAACATCCGGCCAAGGCCGTTGACCATCAGGCAATGGCTGATTGAGCCACCAGTGGCCACCGGGGTTGGCCTCTCCAGGTTGGGCGACAGCCTTGGTAAACAGCGTGCGATTGAATGCCACCCAGTCCTTGGGCAGCAGTTGCTGCGACTGCCAGCGGCCGTCACGCAGCATCAGCAAGCCAATACGCGCCAGGTCGCGGGCACTCATGTACAGATAGGAGGAGCCCACCAGCGTGCCACTGGCGTCTCGCTCCCAGACCGCCGAGGTGATCCCCAAAGGGCTGAACAGGGCATCCCAGGGGTACTGCTGATAGCGCTCGGGCCCGACCATTGTGCGCAGCGCCGCCGCCAGCACGTTGCTGTCGCCGCTGGAGTAGAGAAAACGCTGCCCGGGCTCTACCGCCGCAGGCCGGGCGACGGTGTAGGCGGCCATATCCCCACGCCCTCGGGTGTAGAGCATGGGCACAACCGATGAATTGAGCGGTGCGTATTCGTAGTCTTCTTGCCAGTCCAGGCCGCTGGCCCAGTGCAGGAGGTCTTGCAGGCGAATCCTTGGGTGAGCTTGCATCGCCGGGTAGAAGCGCGCGACCGGGTCACTGAGTTCAAAGCGACCTTCATTGCGTGCCACCCCCAATAGCGTGGCCAGCACGCTCTTGCTGATAGACCAGGTCAGGTGCGACGTCTGCGCGGTGGTCGGGGCGGCGTAGTGCTCATAGACAATACGCCCTTGCTTGATCACCAGCAGGGCATCACTGCGAGCACCTTCACGGCTCTGCTCATCGCGCGCCGTAAAGGCATAGGCCTGCACCTGACGCCACGCGGGGCTGTTGCTATCCGCCGCCTGCGACCAGTCTGGAACCGGCCAGAGTTCTTCACTCTGGGCCGGGGTGCTAAGCACAACCAGGCTGAGCATCACCACCAACAGCGCTTGCTTCATGCCGAGTCACTCAAGGCCAAGGTGTTCCCAGCCTGGCAGTGCTTTATGACAAGCCGGCGTTTGCCCAGGCCTTGGCCAGGCGCTTGGCCCGCGCCGCGCTGGCAATCTCCAGCAGGCCCTGATCGCGCTGCCAAAGCGTTGCCCACTCGCCAGGCGTGTTACTCAACACCTGATTGATCTCGTCTTTGAGCGCAGCAAATTGGGCAAACAAGCCGCCCAGCAACAAATGACAGGCGCTGGAGTCGGCGCATTGCCGACTGCCCTCGGCGCAGCCACCGAGTAAACCAATCAGGCGTAACTGCAAGGCTTGCGGCCAAGCGTTGTCCTGACCGACGCCATACAGCCAGGCGCACAGAGCGCTGAGCACATACAGGTCTTCCAGAGAGCGGAAAGGTTTGACGTAGGCATCCCAACCATCGCCGGCCAAGCGCTCGCACAGTGCCTGGTCCAGATGCAAGCGAGCATGACCGACTTCCGGCATTAAAGGCAGTGGCGGCAGAGGCTCCAGACGCACCCCTGGCTCGCCGGGATAGACCACCGCCAGGCTTAGCTGTACCGCCTCGCCCGCGGCTTCGCTGCGCGCCGCCACCAGCAGCCAATCGGCATCCAAGCCGGCGGTGACGAAGTCCTTGCTGCCACTCAGGCGCAAGTCAGTCAGGCGCACCTGCATGTCGGCCGGCCGCACGCTACGCCGCTCACTGGCGCACAAGGCGCCAAGACTTGCCGGGGCGCTGGGCCAGAGCACGCGCAAGGCCGCCTGGTAACCCACCAGAAAGGCCAGCCCCGGGGTCGGCATGGCACGCGCGCCGAGCACCGCCAGCTCGAACGGGCTGACCGTGTCCAGACGCGCCAACAGGCTGCTGTAAGTCTCGGCCAGATTGTCTGCCAGAGGATGTCGTTGCGGATCGTTGAGTCGTTGCAGCCAGGCCATCGGAGCACTCCTTGAGGGCTGTCACACAAGCATCACCAAAGGGTCATGGGGGTGACACCGCATCTACCTAGGCTGAGCTTGCACAACAAAGCCGACCGGCCGCAACCCCATGGCTGGCTTATGGAGACTCGTAATGACTCGAATCGCTCGCTCTGGCGACAACAGCACTGAACGCCGTCTGCAAGCCGAACGCCTGGTCGGGCCAACGGCCCTGCAGGAAGCTCAGGCCCTTCGGTTCAGCGTGTTCAGTGGTGAATTCAAGGCCAAGCTCAAGGGCGCCGAACTGGGCCTGGACATGGATGACTACGACATTCACTGCCGTCACATCGGTGTGCGCGACCTCAGCAGCGGGCGCCTGGTGGCCACCACACGCCTGCTCGACCACCAGGCAGCCAGCAGCCTGGGGCGTTTTTACAGCGAAGAAGAATTCAGCCTGCATGGCCTTGGCGGTCTTCAGGGACCGATCCTGGAACTGGGCCGCACCTGCGTCGACCCGGCCTACCGCAATGGCGGCACCATCGCCGTGCTATGGGCGGAGCTGGCCGAAGTCCTCAACGAAGGTCGCTACAGCTACCTGATGGGTTGTGCCAGCATTCCCATGCAGGATGGCGGCGTTCAGGCCCACGCGATCATGCAGCGCCTGCGCGAACGCTACCTGTGCACCGAACACCTGCGTGCCGAGCCGAAGAAGCCGCTGCCCAACCTGGCCCTGCCAGGCAACGTCATCGCCGAAATGCCGCCATTGCTCAAGGCCTACATGCGCCTGGGCGCGAAAATCTGCGGCGAACCTTGCTGGGATGAAGACTTCCAGGTCGCCGACGTGTTCATTCTGCTCAAGCGCGATGAACTCTGCCCGCGCTATGCCCGCCACTTCAAGGCGGCAGTCTGATGCAGCGCTTGCGCGTCTTCGCACGCGTCCTGCGGGTGTTGCTGGTGGTGCTGTTTGGCTTAGGGATGGCGGCACTGTTCACGCTCTATGAGCGTCTGCGCATTCCGGCCTCGGCCGAACGCCGTCAACGCTGGTCGCAGCGATTCATGCGCACGCTGAGCAATGCCCTGCCGTTCAAGGTCCGCGTCATTGGCCAGTTGCCGCAACAGCCAATGCTCTGGGTCAGCAACCATGTGTCCTGGACCGACATCCCGCTGCTGGGCATGCTCACTCCGCTATCGTTCCTGTCCAAGGCCGAAGTACGCACGTGGCCGGTGGCCGGCTGGTTGGCACTCAAGGCCGGCACGCTGTTTATCCGCCGTGGTGGTAATGACAGCCAATTGCTGCGCACGCAGATCAGCCAGCATCTGCAACAGGCCCGCCCCTTGTTGATCTTCCCTGAGGGCACTACCACCGATGGTCGCAGCCTGCGCACCTTTCACGGTCGCCTGCTGGCCAGCGCCATCGACACGCAAGTAGCGCTGCAGCCGGTCGCCTTGCGTTACCTGCGCGACGGTCAGATCGATACGATTGCGCCCTTTGTCGGTGACGACGATCTGCTCTCGCACCTGATGCGCCTGTTTGCCCACGATTGTAGCGAAGTGCAGATCCAGTTGCTGGCACCGATCCCCAGTGCCGGAGAAGAACGTGCAGCCTTGGCGTTCAAGGCCCAACAAGCGGTGCAAGGCGCACTGTTCGGCGCCGACTCAAGCGCTTTGCAGCCACTGCGCCGGGCGAAAGCGGCCTAGGCTGGCGTCAGAGACTTTTTGGCGAAGGCCTGCAACTCGGGGTAAAAGGCGCGAAAGTCTTCCAGCAATGGCGCGTACAGGCCATCAACAAGTTCCAGGGCGCCATCCATCCCTTCGGGGCGTGACAAGCGCCGGGCGATGCCGCGAAAAACCTGATCCAGCACGGCAAACTCACGGTACGACCCCAGCCAGTCATCCGCGGCCATGTACGGCGCGATCTGTGCCAGCCTTGCGGGTAACTCTGCTTGCGCCGCGAGCACCTGATAGACCCTGCCGGTGAACTGCTCCAGTGGTTGTTCGGCATAATCCTGCCAATGCAACGCCAGGCAATGGTCGAAAAACACATTAAGGATTATCCCGGCATAACGTCGCCGCTCCCGGGGAAAACGCCCGAGGGACTGCAATACCAGCGGGTGACTGTCGGTGAACACGTCGATCTGCCGGTGCAAGCGGATCGCCGCTTCCAGCGGTAAGGGGAAGCGACCCGCCAACGGCCCTTTGACGAAATCGCCATAGAGGCTACCGAGCAATTGCTCGGGTTGTTGGCCGCCCAGATGAAGGTGTGCGAGATAGTTCATGGGCGCAGTCTAGCACCCGCGCCACCCATATCGTTATAACCCGATATAGCGATTTACACTGAGCTAAGAACCTCTTCATATTTGTATATCGCGAAATATCGATTTATATTTCGCCACATCGCGATATGCCGCTACACAACCATGAGCCCAACCATGCCTCTCGATCTCGACGAAATAATAAAAGCCCTGGCCCACCCAGTACGGCGAGAAATTCTCAACTGGCTGAAAGACCCCGACGTGCAATTCCCCGAGCAGCACCACAGCACCGAACACGGTGTCTGCGCCGGGCAGATCGACCAACGTTGCGGCCTGTCGCAGTCGACGGTTTCGGCCCACCTGGCCACCTTGCAACGCGCGGGCCTGGTCAGCAGCCAGAAGATCGGCCAATGGCATTTTTTCAAACGCAATGAGGAAACCATCCAAGCCTTCCTCAAGCAGATGAGCCAAGAGCTCTGACAAGGACCTTGCAATGCCCCTTTCGCTATTGATCCTGGCGCTCAGCGCCTTCGCCATCGGCACCACCGAGTTCGTCATCATGGGCCTGTTGCCCGATGTTGCGGCGGACCTCGGCGTGTCGATCCCCGGTGCCGGCTGGCTGGTGACTGGTTACGCCCTGGGCGTGGCCATTGGTGCACCGTTCATGGCCCTGGCCACCTCGAAGCTGCCACGCAAGGCTGCCCTGATCACGCTGATGGGTGTGTTCATCGTCGGTAACCTGCTGTGTGCGGTGGCCAGCGACTACAACCTGCTGATGCTGGCACGAGTGGTCACGGCCCTGTGTCACGGTGCTTTCTTTGGTATCGGATCGGTAGTTGCCGCCAGCCTGGTGCCGGCCAATCGTCGCGCCTCGGCGGTGGCCTTGATGTTCACTGGCTTGACCCTGGCCAACGTCCTGGGTGTACCCCTGGGCACCGCGCTGGGCCAGGAATACGGCTGGCGCTCGACATTCTGGGCAGTCACCGTGATCGGCGTAATTGCCCTGATCGGCCTGATCCGTTTCCTGCCGTTTCGCCATGACGAGGAAAAACTCGACATGCGCGCCGAACTCGCAGCCCTCAAAGGCGCAGGCATCTGGCTGTCGCTGTCGATGACCGTACTGTTCTCGGCATCGATGTTCGCCCTTTTCACCTATGTTGCACCGCTGCTGGGCGATGTCACCGGGGTTTCGCCACGAGGCGTGACCTGGACTCTGCTGTTAATCGGCGTTGGCCTGACGCTGGGCAACATCGTTGGCGGCAAGCTCGCCGACAAACGCCTGGGTGCCACGTTGGTCGGTGTGTTCGCCAGCATGGCCGTGATTTCCACCGTGCTGAGCTGGACCAGCGTTGCCCTGATCCCAGCTGAAATCACGCTGTTCCTTTGGGCCACTGCCGCCTTCGCCGCGGTGCCGGCCTTGCAGGTCAACGTGGTGACCTTCGGCAGTGCCGCACCGAATCTGGTTTCGACCCTCAATATCGGCGCCTTCAACCTCGGCAATGCCCTGGGTGCCTGGGTCGGCGGCACCGTTATCGCACAAGGACTGGGCTTGACCCGCGTGCCCCTGGCTGCTGCCGCACTGGCCGTGCTGGCGCTGATCGTCACCCTGATCACCTTCAGCCAGCGCGGCGCCAAACCCGAGCTGGCCCCTGCTACTCACTGATAAGCCATGAGGTACCTATGACGACTATTTTCGATCCGATCACCCTCGGCGACCTCGAATTGCCGAACCGCATCATCATGGCCCCGCTGACCCGCTGCCGCGCCGACGAAGGCCGGGTGCCAAACGCGCTGATGGCCGAGTACTACGTACAACGTGCCAGCGCCGGGCTGATTCTCAGCGAGGCGACCTCGGTGACGCCAATGGGCGTCGGCTACCCGGACACCCCTGGGATCTGGTCCAACGACCAGGTGCGCGGCTGGACCAACGTGACCAAAGCCATCCATGCTGCCGGTGGACGAATTTTCCTGCAGCTGTGGCATGTCGGACGTATCTCGCACCCGACTTATCTCAACGGTGAAACCCCGGTAGCGCCGAGCGCGATTCAGCCCAAAGGCCACGTCAGCCTGGTGCGTCCGCTAGCCGACTACCCGACCCCACGGGCCCTTGAAACCGAGGAAATCGCCGATATCGTCGAGGCTTACCGCACAGGCGCCGAGAATGCCAAGGCTGCCGGTTTTGATGGCGTAGAAGTGCATGCTGCCAATGGTTACCTGCTTGACCAGTTCCTGCAGAGCAGCACTAACCAGCGCGACGACCAGTACGGTGGCTCGCTGGAGAACCGCGCACGGTTGCTGCTGGAAGTCACCGATGCGGTGATCGAGGTGTGGGGCGCGCAGCGCGTCGGTGTGCACCTGGCGCCACGGGCCGATTCTCATGACATGGGTGATGTCAATCTAGCTGAAACCTTTACCTACGTTGCCCGGGAGTTGGGCAAGCGCGGGATTGCCTTCATCTGCTCGCGGGAGAAGGAAGCTGACGACAGCATTGGTTCGTTGATCAAAGAAGCATTCGGCGGCTCGTACATCGTCAACGAGCGCTTTACCAAAGCCAGTGCCAATGCATTTGTGGCTAGCGGCCGGGCGGATGCGGTGGCCTTTGGTGTGCCGTTCATCGCCAACCCGGACCTGCCAGCGCGCCTGGCAGCGGATGCGCCATTGAACGAAGCGCGCCCTGAAACCTTCTATGCCAAAGGGCCGGTCGGTTACATCGACTATCCGCGGCTGTAGGTCTTGTGCTGGCTCCCACAAAATAGTCGACCCAAATGCCCTTCAAGGCTGGGCGTTGATCTGACGCTGCAGGTTCTGCACCTGGCTTTGCAGGGTGTTGATGTTGCGGGTCATCTGGCCACGGAAGGCGTCAAACTCGGCAACTGATGCGCCCGACGCCACAGGCGCCGTCGGACGGTTCTCCTGTTCGCTCTTGAGAACAATCAGGTCCTGCTCCAGGCGCTGGATAGCTGCACTGGGGTTGCCTTGCTTCTTCAACGCCGCAACGTCGGCAGACAAGCTGCTGATCTGGCTGTCGAGTTTGCCACCATCTACCTGGGCCGCTTTCAGTGCCGCCAATTCGCTGTTCACTGCTTTGAGTTGGCTCTGCAATTCGGCCTGCAACTTGGCTGTGGCGGCCTGTTGCTCACTGGCCTGGGCCAACACTTGCTCCAGACGCTTGCCCAAATCGCCCGTTTGCCCGGCGACGCCCTGCTGCTGTTTACCCTGTTCGAGCAGGTTGGCCTGCAACTGTTTGATCTGCAGTTTCAAGGCTTCGCTGCCACTGTTGACGCTGGACTCGCTGGCATCGACCTTGCCACTGATTGCCTGCAAGCGCCCCGCAGCCTCTTCACTGATACGGGCAAAGCTTTCCTGGGTCGCAACCAATTGCTGCTCCATCAATGACACTTGCTGGAAGCTCCACCAGCCAAGGCCCGCCAGGGCTATGAAAGACGCCCCCAAGAGCGCCCACAACGGTCCGGTACTGGCCGCTCGAGGGGCCTTGCGGGCACCAGCAACCAGCGGCCCACGAGCTGGCGGCAATGGCTCAAAGTCATCGTCATCGCGTGCACGGGCACGCAGGGTCGGGACATTGTCGAAATCGTCTTGAGCATCGTTACGCATGGGAGCCTTCAACCGCCGTAATAGCAAATGGGCACTAGTATAAACCGCTTATACAGCGCACTGATCGACCGCAAAGCTGGTTGCGGGTTCACTGCTGCTGGTCTTGGGCCTTCCACCAGCCGCAAAATTCATCCAACGCTGACCACAGGCTGACCGTGGGGTGGTAGTCCAACAATTGCCGAGCACGGCTGATATCCAGGGTGAAATCCTTGCTCATGGCTTGCATGGCCAGGCGCGACAAGGTCGGCTGCGGGCGTCCAGGCCAGAGCATGCACGCCCCTTCGTTGAGCGCGGCCAAGCTGTAGGCGAGGCCGAAGGAGCGGTAGCGGGTGACTTGTGGTAAGTGCATCTGGCGCATCACGTAGTTGACCACATCCCAAATGGGCAACGGATGGCCGTTACTGATGTTGTAAGCCTGCCCCAAGGCCTGCTGATCGGCGAACAAGGCACTGAGCAGCGCCTCATTGAGGTTCTGCACACTGGTGAAATCGACCTTGTTCAGGCCGTTGCCAATGATCGCCAATCGACGTTTGCGCTGCATCTGCAACAAGCGTGGGAAAATGCTGACATCCCCTGCCCCAGTGACAAAGCGTGGGCGCAAGGCCAGAACCTCAAGACCGAATTCCTGAGCGCCAAAGACCTTTTGCTCAGCGAGGTACTTGGTTGCCCCGTAATGATCATAAAAGCGCCGCGGCACCTGATCTTCATGGATGCCCAGTTGCGAACGACCATTAAAGTAGATCGACGGTGACGACAAATGCACCAGGCGCCGCACATGCTCTTTTAGGCACGCCTCGACCACGTTTTCGGTGACCACCACGTTGCCCTGATAAAAATCCTGGTAGCGTCCCCAGTTGCCGACCGCGCCGGCGCAATGCACCACGCTATCGATGCCTTGGCACAGGCGGCGGGCCAATTCCGGGTCGCCCAGGTCGCCCGGGATAAACTGCGCCCCGCGCCGCACCAGGTGCTCGACGCCTTCGGCGCGGCGGCCGTTGACCCGAACCTCAAGACCTTGCTCAAGGGCAAAGCGCGCGAAGCGCCCGCCAATGAAGCCGCTTGCGCCGGTGACCAGAATTCGCATGTAGCACTCCGCCTAACCAATTTTCAGATGCTGCTGACGCTGCCAGACCTTACAAGGGCACCAGCCAGTGCCGGGAGGTCTGGCGCAGATGTTCAGTCAATTGCCCGAGCAGTTGTCCGCCATTACGCCAATGATGCCAGTACAAGGGCACATCGATGGGTTTATCCGGTGAAATTTCTACCAGAGCGCCGCTGGCCAGTTGTTCACGCACCTGCAACTCGGGCACCAGCCCCCAGCCCAGGCCGGCTTCGGTCATGCGCAAGAATCCCTCGGATGACGGGCACAGGTGATGCATGAAGCCATCGGCGATACCCAGCGAAGCCAGGTAACGATGCTGAAGAAAATCATCTGGCCCGAACACCAGCGCCGGGGTACGTGACAAGCGCTGGGCATCAAAGCCTTCGGTAAAATAGCGAGCCATGAAGGCTGGGCTGGCCAGGGCGCGGTAACGCATCGCCCCCAGCAGAATACTGCGCGCACCTGCCACTGGCCGTTCACTGCCACACAGGCAGGCAGCCACTTCTCCGGCGCGCATGCGCTTGAGGCCGACCTCCTGATCCTCAACTACCAGGTCGAGCAATACCTGTTGCTCCGCGCAGAAGGCGCCGACCGCCACGGCCCACCAAGTGGCCAGGCTATCGGCATTGAGGGCGATGCGCAGCCGTTCCGGCATGCCCTCCTCGTCCAGCGCCGGCACCTGGCTTTGCAGGTCACGCTCCAGCAGCCGCACCTGTTGCACATGGTTAAGCAAGCGCCGACCGACATCGGTCGGGCTGGGCGGCGTGGCGCGTATAAGCACCGGTTGCCCGACGCGCGCTTCGAGCAATTTAATGCGCTGGGAAATCGCCGACTGCGACAAGCCCAGCACCTGCGCTGCACGCTCGAAACCAGCCTGTTCAATGACCGCCGCCAGGGCCGAAAGCAATTTGTAATCGAACATTATTTTTCCTAATGCCGGATCAGCTTTATTTGTTTTTCTTATACATCTGCCCCCCCCAGAATGGCCAGCATCTTCTTTTGGTTTTATGCGCCAGCGTCCTGCTGGTGACTGTGGAGCATCCCCTATGTGGCAAAGCTACCTGAACGGCCTGCTGGTCGCCTTCGGCCTGATCATGGCGATCGGCACCCAAAATGCGTTCGTCCTGGCCCAGAGCCTGCGTCGTGAACATCATTTGCCGGTGGCCGCACTCTGTGTATTCTGCGATGCCCTTCTGGTCGCGGCCGGGGTGTTCGGCCTGGCGACAGTGCTGGCGCAGAATCCGACCTTGCTGGCGGTAGCGCGCTGGGGCGGCGCGGTGTTCCTGATCTGGTACGGCAGCAAAGCCTTGCTGCGGGCCTGCTCAAAGCAAAGTTTGCAGCAAACCGAGGGCCAGGGCCTGCGCTCGCGTCGAGCAGTGCTGCTCAGTGCCCTGGCAGTGACCCTGCTCAACCCCCATGTGTACCTGGACACCGTATTGTTGATTGGCTCCCTGGGTGCCCAACAAACCGTACCCGGGGCCTACGTGGCGGGCGCGGCGAGTGCCTCGTTGCTGTGGTTCTTCACCCTGGCTCTGGGCGCTGCCTGGCTGGCACCGTGGCTGGCACGTCCCGGTACCTGGCGCCTGCTCGACCTGATGGTGGCGGTGATGATGTTTGCCGTGGCGGCGCAATTGATCTTCACCTGAACGCCATTCGTCTGCTGCTAGCGAAGGCTCTGGGAACCTCTTTCCCGTACACTTGTTGCGTGGTTATGCACCGGGCCCGGTGCTATGATCCAGCCCTTGCGTCGCAAAGAGTACAAACTCCCCGACGCACACCGGCCGCCCGTGATCGGCCTTGCGCTCACCGCAACAGACCTGATTAGGAGAATCATCATGGCTTTTGAATTGCCGCCGCTGCCTTATGCACACGACGCCCTGCAGCCGCACATTTCCAAGGAAACCTTGGAGTTCCACCACGACAAGCACCACAACACCTATGTCGTGAACCTGAACAACCTGGTGCCAGGCACCGAGTTTGAAGGCAAAACCCTGGAAGAGATCGTCAAGTCCTCTTCGGGCGGTATCTTCAACAACGCCGCTCAGGTCTGGAACCACACCTTCTACTGGAACTGCCTGGCGCCAAACGCCGGCGGCCAACCTACCGGCGCGCTGGCTGAAGCCATCAATGCTGCGTTCGGTTCCTTCGACAAGTTCAAGGAAGAGTTCACCAAGACGTCGGTCGGCACCTTCGGTTCCGGCTGGGGCTGGCTGGTGAAAAAAGCTGACGGTTCCCTGGCCCTGGCCAGCACCATCGGCGCCGGCTGCCCGCTGACCAGCGGCGACACCCCGCTGCTGACCTGCGACGTCTGGGAGCACGCCTACTACATCGACTACCGCAACCTGCGTCCTAAGTACGTCGAGGCGTTCTGGAACCTGGTCAACTGGAAGTTCGTTGCCGAGCAGTTCGAAGGCAAGACCTTCACCGCTTAAGCAAACAGCTTGAGGAAAAACCCGGCGTGTCCGGGTTTTTTTTCGCCTGTCCGGCGCTGTCTGGCTCTTGCTCCAAGCTGATACCACGCTAACATCAAACCTTGGGACGTATGCTTGCACAATTAAAGTCGCAAGGCCGGGCAACCGATACAGTGACAGCAGCCGTTCCATCATCTCGGGGGTGGCGACTGTTGTGCCAACGGCCGATAGTGGATTGCCAGAAATGATGGCAAAATGATGCCATGCGCATGGATTAAGGAAACCCCATTGAAGCTGGAACTCAAGAACAGCTTATCGATCAAGTTGCTCAGGGTCGTACTGCTCTCGGCACTGGTGGTCGGTGTCGTTCTCAGTTGTGCGCAGATCGTCTTCGATGCCTACAAGACTCGTCAGGCAGTGGCCAGCGACGCCCAGCGAATCCTTGACATGTTCCGCGACCCTTCCACCCAGGCGGTGTACAGCCTGGACAAGGAAATGGGCATGCAGGTCATGGAGGGCTTGTTCCAAGACGAGTCGGTGCGCATGGCCTCTATTGGCCATCCCAACGAAACCATGCTCGCCGAAAAAAACCGCCCCTTGCAGGAGTCATCGACACGTTGGCTGACCGACCTGATCCTTGGGCAGGAACGGACCTTCACCACGCAACTGGTCGGCCGTGGCCCGTACAGTGAATATTATGGCGACCTGAGCATCACCCTCGACACCGCCTCCTATGGCGCCGATTTTTTAATCAATTCAGTAATCATCTTTATCTCCGGTGTACTGCGCGCCCTGGCCATGGGCCTGGTGCTGTACCTGGTCTATCACTGGATGCTGACCAAACCGCTGTCGAAAATCATTGAACATCTTACCCAGATCAATCCTGACCGCCCCAGCCAGCATCAGTTGCCGTTGATCAAGGGCCATGAACGCAATGAGCTGGGGTTGTGGGTCAACACCGCCAACCAGTTGCTGGCGTCGATCGAACGTAATACTCATTTGCGTCATGAGGCGGAAAACAGCCTGCTGCGCATGGCCCAGTACGACTTTCTGACCGGTCTGCCCAATCGTCAGCAACTGCAACAGCAACTGGACAAGATCCTGGTCGACGCCGGCCGCCTGCAACGCCGGGTGGCAGTGCTGTGTGTTGGCCTTGACGACTTCAAGGGGATCAACGAGCAGTTCAGCTACCAGGCCGGCGACCAACTGCTGCTGGCCCTGGCCGATCGCCTGCGCGCCCACAGTGGCCGACTCGGCGCCCTGGCACGCCTGGGTGGCGATCAGTTCGCCCTGGTTCAGGCTGATATCGAGCAGCCCTACGAAGCGGCGGAACTGGCCCAGAGCATTCTCGATGATCTGGAGGCACCCTTCGCCCTCGACCATCAGGAAATCCGCCTGCGCGCCACCATCGGCATCACCTTGTTCCCGGAAGACGGTGACAGCACCGAGAAGTTGCTGCAAAAAGCCGAACAGACCATGACCCTGGCCAAAACCCGCTCGCGCAACCGTTACCAGTTCTACATCGCCAGCGTCGACAGCGAGATGCGCCGTCGACGCGAGCTGGAAAAAGACCTGCGCGAAGCCCTGCCGCGCAATCAGTTGTACCTCGTCTACCAACCACAGATCAGCTACCGCGACCATCGCGTGGTCGGCGTCGAGGCGCTGCTGCGTTGGCAGCATCCGGAACTGGGCATGGTCCCACCGGACCAGTTCATTCCCCTGGCCGAACAGAACGGCAACATCATCACCATCGGTGAATGGGTGCTCGATCAGGCCTGTCGGCAACTGCGCGAATGGCACGACCAGGGTTTCAGCGAACTGCGCATGGCGGTCAATCTATCGACCGTACAACTGCACCACAATGAACTGCCGCGGGTGGTCAACAACCTCTTGCAGATCTACCGCCTGCCACCACGCAGCCTGGAGCTGGAAGTCACCGAAACCGGTCTGATGGAAGACATCAGCACCGCTGCCCAGCACCTCCTGAGCTTGCGCCGTTCCGGCGCGCTGATCGCCATTGACGACTTCGGTACGGGCTATTCCTCGCTCAGCTACCTGAAATCCTTGCCACTGGACAAGATCAAGATCGACAAGAGCTTCGTTCAGGACCTACTCGATGACGACGACGATGCCACCATCGTTCGCGCCATCATCCAACTGGGCAAGAGCCTGGGCATGCAGGTTATCGCCGAGGGCGTGGAAACCGCTGAACAAGAGGCCTACATCATTGCCCAGGGTTGCCATGAAGGTCAGGGCTACCACTACAGCAAACCGCTGCCGGCCCGTGAACTGACGGTGTTTCTCAAACAGGCACAGCGTAACCAGGTTTCAATTCTCTAGACCCTTACCAGCATTGAGCAAACGGGCAGAAGCACGCGTTTGAATATTTCCGTGACTGCCCCTTTACACAAAATGCAAATCTTTCGCATTATGTTGCAGCTTTTGCGTACCCCGGTACGCATGTCCAACCTCTCGACGCAGGAATTCGCCATGATTCGTATGCCTCTGGCCACCGCCAGTCTGTTGGCCATTGCCATCTCTCTCGCCGGTTGCGGTGACGACAAGGACAAGGCGGCCGCCCCGCAAGCCCAGGCCCCAGCCGCCAGCGCAACAGCACCGGCTGCAGCTGGCGCCGTCGACGAGGCCGCCGCCAAGGCCGTGGTCAAGCACTATGCCGACATGGTTCACGCCGTCTACAGCGACTCGCTGAGCACCGCCAAGACCCTGCAAACCGCGATCGACGCGTTCCTTGCCAAGCCTAACGATGAAACCCTCAAAGCCGCCAAGGCTGCCTGGGTCGCCTCACGTGTGCCTTACCTGCAGAGCGAAGTGTTCCGCTTCGGCAACACCATCGTTGACGATTGGGAAGGCCAAGTGAATGCCTGGCCACTTGACGAAGGCCTGATCGACTACGTCGATGCAAGCTATGAGCACGCATTGGGCAACCCTGGCGCATCGGCCAATATCATCGCCAACACCGAAATTCAGGTCGGCGAAGACAAAGTTGATGTCAAAGAGATCACCCCGGAAAAACTCGCCAGCCTGAACGAGCTGGGCGGTTCCGAAGCTAACGTTGCCACCGGCTACCACGCCATCGAATTCCTGCTCTGGGGCCAGGACCTCAACGGCACCGGCCCAGGTGCTGGCGCCCGCCCGGCCTCCGATTACCTGGAGGGCAAAGGCGCTACTGGCGGCCACAACGAGCGTCGTCGTACCTACCTCAAGGCCGTGACCCAACTGCTGGTCAAAGACCTGGAAGAGATGGTCGGTAACTGGGCGCCTAACGTCGCCACCAACTACCGCGCCACCCTGGAAGCAGAGCCTGTGACCGACGGCCTGCGCAAGATGCTGTTCGGCATGGGCAGCCTGTCGCTGGGCGAATTGGCGGGCGAGCGCATGAAGGTGTCCCTGGAAGCCAACTCCCCTGAAGACGAGCACGATTGCTTCAGCGACAACACCCACTACTCGCACTTCTACGACGCCAAAGGTATCCGCAACGTCTACCTGGGTGAGTACACCCGCCCAGACGGCACCAAGCTGACCGGCCCAAGCCTGTCGTCGCTGGTGGCCAAGATCGATCCGGCCACTGATGCCACCCTCAAGGCTGACCTTGAAGCCACCGAAGCGAAGATCCAGGTCATCGTCGACCACGCCAACAAGGGTGAGCACTACGATCAACTGATCGCTGCCGACAACACCGCCGGCAACCAGATCGTGCGTGACGCCATCGCCTCGCTGGTCAAGCAGACCGGTGCCATCGAGCAGGCTGCTGGCAAACTGGGCATCGCCAACCTCAATCCGGACACTGCCGATCACGAATTCTGATCAACTGTCCTGAGTGATAGAACGCCCGGTCTTGGTACCGGGCGTTTTGCTTTCTGGACTGGGAAAATCTGCCAGCTGCCCTCGCCATCGAAGGTCACCCATCCTCCGGTGCTATTCCAGGCACAGGCAGGAGGATCAATGCACCAGATACTGGATGTATGGGGTGAAGGCCGAATTGTCGATCATTCGACACGCCCACCGGTCATCACCGGCTTCATCGACACCTACAACATCAATAAAGTCGGCCAGCGGATTTCCAACGGGCCGCAAACGGGCCAGGTAATTCCCCACCTACTTTCCGTTACCGAATATGAAAATCCGCTATTCCCCGTGGATGACAGGTCTGTTGCCCATGTCACCTTGATGGGGGCACCGATTACTCCCGGCACGGCCAGAGAGATGTGCCGAGTGCTGGCGCTGCCCGGCACGATCTATCTCTACGACCCCAACGACTTCGATCGCCGGACGTTTGAAGCGGTGGCACAGGAGTTTGGGGTCCACCTGCTTGGGCGTTTCCATCCGTCGGAGCTGGAACCTCCGTTCAGCGAAATCTCGCTGCTGGCCGCTTACGTCTACGTCAGCACGCCCGCCCCTATCCCCAGACCGCAAACCCACTTCTGAGCAAACACTCAAGGAAGAACATCATGGCCAGTGTTACTTACATAAAATCCATCGCCAACAACACCCCCTATACCCTGACGCTGATCAATGGCGAAAATTCCAGCTACATGTTCGCCATTGGCGCTCAAAGTGCCTGGAACGGCTCAATGGCCATTCCCTGGATCGGAAGAAGCGAAGAGAACCACAAAGCGCTAAGGCTGATACTCGGGCCGCGCTCGGAAACCACCATTTGGATCTTCCAGGACTACTGGCAGCCACCCCACGAGAACGCCGTCAAATACATCGTCGCCCCGAGTATGGACTACGAGGGTGCAACCCAGGAACTCCCCGGCGCCAACCGTGGTGGCGGCAACAAAAACCTGATCATCAACCTGGTCAATCGAAATTTCGAGGTATCTATCGTCTGATACCGACATCGAATTCACGACGATTTCATCAAGCAAACGCTAATCCCTCTTATTCCAGGATCCTGAGCCTGCTAAGCTTGCACGCCGGTTTTTTGCTCAAGCTCAGGATCTTTGATGCTTTCCTTGCTGCTCCGTTTCAGCCCTTTGCTTCTGGCCGCTATTCTGGTCGCCTGTGACGACGCCCCGCGTTTCACCCAGGCTGAACCTGGCGAAGCCCTGGGCGGTGGCAAAACGACGGTGAGCAAACGTGACCAGAATGCCTACTCAATGCCTTCGGCCAACCTTGCACCGAGCCGACGCCTGGATTTCAGCGTCGGTAACAGTTTCTTTCGCAACCCGTGGGTGATCGCACCAGCGACGACCACCGCCCGTGATGGCCTGGGTCCGCTGTTCAATACCAACGCCTGCCAAAACTGCCACATCAAGGATGGTCGCGGTCATCCGCCCGGCCCTAGCGCCAGCAATGCGGTATCGATGTTGGTACGCCTATCGATCCCTGATCAGCCCCATTACGCCAAGGTCATTGAGCAACTGGGTATCGTTCCCGAACCGGTTTATGGCGGCCAACTGCAGGATATGGCGGTGCCCGGTGTAGCCCCTGAAGGCAAGGTGCGGGTCGACTACACCTCCGTACCGGTGAGATTCAAGGACGGTACCCAGGTCGAGCTGCGCCAGCCGACCCTGCACATCTCCCAGCTGGGCTATGGCCCGATGCATGCCGACACCCGCTTCTCGGCCCGGATTGCCCCCCCAATGATTGGCCTGGGCCTGCTTGAAGCCATCCCTGAGTCCGCGATTCTGGCCAATGCCGATGCCGAGGACCGCAATGGTGACGGGATTCGCGGCCGCACCAATCTTGTCTGGGATGATGCCCAAGGCAAGACAGTCATCGGACGTTTCGGCTGGAAGGCCGGCCAACCGAGCCTCAACCAGCAAAACGTACATGCGTTTTCCGGCGACATGGGTTTAACCACCAGCCTGCGACCGATGGATGACTGCACCACGGCACAAACCGACTGCCTGAAGGCGGCCAATGGCAACGGTGCCAATGGCGAGCAGGAGGTCAGCGACAATATCCTGCGTCTGGTGCTGTTCTACACCCGCAATCTGGCCGTGCCGATTCGCCAGGACGTCGACTCGCCTCAGGTACTGGCCGGCAAGAACCTGTTTCATCAGGCCGGCTGCCAAAGCTGCCACACGCCAAGCTTCACCACCGCGGCCGATGCCGCCGAGCCGGAGCTGGCCAACCAGATCATCCGCCCCTACAGTGACCTGCTGTTGCACGACATGGGCCCAGGCCTGGCCGACAACCGCACAGAATTTAACGCCAGTGGCCAGGATTGGCGCACGCCGCCCCTCTGGGGCATCGGCCTGACTCAGACCGTCAGTGGTCACACCCAGTTTCTACACGATGGCCGCGCCCGCGACCTGCTCGAAGCCGTGCTCTGGCACGGTGGCGAAGCCGAAGCGGCCAAGCAGCACGTCTTGACCTTCAATGCCGAGCAACGCACTGCGTTGCTGGCGTTCCTGAATTCACTTTAAGACAAAGGAGCCGGGCATGTTCCGTCCGAAATTGTTGTTCACCAGCCTCGCCGCCCTTGCCCTCGGCGCCTGCTCGCCGCAGGACCCGCAAGCGGTAACCTCTGCGGCTATCGCCAAGCAGGTGATCCTGCCGACCTACAGCCGCTGGGTCGAAGCCGACCGCCAGTTGGCCGTCAGTGCCCTGGCGTTCTGCGAAGGCAAGGCGGACCTGGCCACTGCCCGTGCCGACTTTCTCCATGCGCAAAAAGCCTGGGCGGAACTGCAGCCGCTGCTGATCGGCCCGCTGGCCGAGGGTAATCGTGCCTGGCAGGTACAGTTCTGGCCTGACAAGAAAAACCTGGTCGGCCGTCAAGTTGAGCAACTGGTCAACGGCGACAAGCCAATCGACGCGGCGACCTTGGGCAAATCCAGCGTCGTAGTACGTGGCCTGTCGGCCTACGAATACATTCTTTTCGACAGCAAACCAGATGCTGCCAATGCCGAACAGAAAGCCCGTTATTGTCCGCTGCTGGTCGCCATCGGCGAACACCAGAAGGCCTTGGCTGAGGAGATCCTCAAAGGCTGGAACAATACCGACGGCATGCTGGCGCAGATGACCAAGTTCCCCAATCAGCGCTATGCCGACTCCCACGAGGCTATCGCTGATCTGCTCCGGGCCCAGGTCACTGCCCTGGATACCCTGAAGAAAAAGCTCGGCGCACCGATGGGCCGCCAGAGCAAGGGTATCGCCCAACCGCTGCAGGCCGAAGCCTGGCGTAGCCATTCCTCGCTCAAAAGCCTGGAAGCGAGTCTGACTGCCGCCCAAACCGTTTGGGTAGGTGTTGATAATCAGGGCCTGCGCGGTCTGTTGGGCAAGGATCAGAAAGCCCTGGCTGACAAGATTGACGCAGCCTATGCCACCGCGCTGAAACTGCTGAGTGCCAATCAGAAGCCATTGGGCGAACTGCTTGACGACGAAGCTGGCCGCCAGCAACTCAATGCCATCTACGACAGCCTCAACGTCGTCCACCGCCTGCACGAAGGCGAGCTGGCCAAGGCGCTGGGCATTCAGCTGGGCTTCAATGCCAACGACGGTGACTGATCATGTTGCGACGCCAGGCTCTCAAACTCGGTAGTGTTCTGCTCAGCGCCCTGACCCTCGGCGGCTGGACCCTGTTTCGCGGCAAGAGCAGCGGCCCGCTGCTGCTTTCAGCGCGTGACGACGGTGATGGCAAGCACTATGCCGTCGGTTACCGCTTGGACGGCAGCCAGGTATTTGCCACCGAAGTAGCCCAGCGCTGTCATGACATCATCAATCATCCCGAACAGCCAATCGCCCTGTTCGTGGCCCGCCGTCCAGGCACCGAGAGCTACCTGATCGATCTGCGTGATGGTCGTCTGTTGCAGACCATCACTTCGCAACCGAACCGGCACTTCTATGGGCATGCGGTGATCCACAAGAGCGGTGAATGGCTGTATGCCACCGAGAACGACACCACCGACCCCGGTCGTGGTGTACTCGGTATCTACCACTTCGAGGGTGAGCGGCTGAGCCACAGCGGTGAAATTTCCACCCACGGTATTGGCCCGCATCAAGTGTCGTGGATGCCCGACGGTGAAACCCTGGTGGTAGCCAACGGTGGCATTCGCACCGAGGCTGAAAGCCGAGTGGAAATGAACCTCGACGCCATGCAGCCGAGCCTGGTGCTGATGCAGCGCGATGGCACGCTGCTGAGTAAAGAACAGCTACCGCAACAGATGAACAGCGTGCGCCACCTGGCGATCGCCAGCGACGGCACCATTGTCGCCGGTCAGCAGTTCATGGGGGCGGGCGACGAAACCGCTGAATTGCTGGCGATCAAACGTCCAGGGCAAGCCTTCCAGGCCTTCCCGGTGCCCGAGCAGCAGTTGCAGGCGATGGCCAACTACACCGCCAGTGTCGCCATTCACAGCGAATTGCGCCTGGTCGCCCTTACGGCGCCGCGGGCCAATCGTTTGTTCATCTGGGACCTGGATTCCGCGCAAGTGCGTCTGGATGCGCCGATGCCCGACTGCGCCGGTGTCGGGGCGGTGGCTGATGGCTTTGTCGTTACCTCAGGCCAGGGCCGTTGCCGACTCTACGATTGCCGCAAGGCTGAACTGATCGGTCAGCCTATGCAGCTGCCTTCTGGACTCTGGGATAACCATCTGCACCTGGCCTGAAAATAAGGAGCTTCACGAGGCGCAATCGCGAAAATAACCCAGGAACATCGCTTCCCGTCCCCGGTCAAACGAGTAATATTCGGCTACAGCGCACGTGGGCAGGATCGCCCGCAGTCGTGCCAAACGAACAATAAATCGTCTCCAAGGAACTGGACTATGCTGCGCCGCCGCATGCTCATCATGTTGGGTGTTGTGCTGTTGCTTGTGCTGATTCTGGGGGGCTACAAGGCGTTCTCCATTTATCAGCAGATCCAGACGTTCTCGGCTCCCAAGCCACCAATTAGTGTGGCTGCAGCCGAGTCGAGCAAGCGCGCATGGCAAAGCCGCCTGCCAGCGGTCGGCAGCCTCACCGCCCTGCAAGGGGTCGACCTGAGCCTGGAAGTCGCCGGCACGGTCAAGGCCGTGCAGTTCGAGTCCGGGCAGAAAGTCCTCAAAGGCCAACCTTTACTGCAACTCGACAGCGATGTCGAAACCGCCCTGCTCGGCACGGCTCAGGCTGACCTTGGCTTGGCCCAGGTGGATTTCAATCGCGGTAGCCAACTGGTTGGCAGCCAAGCGATCTCCCGCGGCGAATACGACCGCCTCAATGCCCAGTACAAACGCAGTAAGGCGGTGGTCGATCAGCTCAAAGCCTCGCTGGCGAAAAAAAGCATCAGTGCGCCGTTCAGCGGCACCATCGGCATTCGCCAGGTGGATGTCGGCGACTACCTGGCCAGTGGTACGGTAATCGCCACCTTGCAAGACCTGAGCAGCCTCTACGTCGACTTCTACATCGCTGAACAAGCAATCCCCAAGCTAAGCCTCGGCCAACAGGTGCTGGTCAGTGTCGCTGCCTATCCGCAGCAGACCTTTCCCGGCAGCATCAGCGCGATCAACCCCAAAGTCGAAGACAGCACGCGCAACATCCAGGTACGAGCCACCCTGGCCAACCCTGAGGGCAAGCTGTTGCCCGGTATGTTCAGCAGCCTGCAAGTGCTGCTGCCCGACCCACAGCCGCAGGTGGTGGTGCCAGAGAGCGCCGTGACCTACACCCTGTACGGCAACTCGGTGTACGTGGCGGTAGCAAAAAAGAACGACGACGGCCAGCCACAGAAAAACGCCGAGGGCCAGGCAGAGCTGATTGCCGAACGCCGCTTCGTCGAAACCGGCGAGCGTCGCGATGGCCTGGTCGTCATCAGCAAGGGGCTCGAAGCCGGCGAGCAGGTGGTCACCGCCGGCCAATTGAAGCTGACCCAAGGTGCGACGATCACCATCAGCCCCGACAAAACCCTGAAAGAGTCGCCCAACCACCAGTCGCGCGCTAACTGATCGAGGCATTCGTCATGGCTTTTACCGATCCGTTCATCCGCCGTCCGGTACTGGCCAGCGTGGTCAGTCTGTTGATCGTGCTGCTCGGCTTTCAGGCCTGGAGCAAGCTGCCAATTCGTCAGTACCCGCAGATGGAAAACGCCCTGATCACAGTCACCACCGCTTACCCCGGGGCCAACGCCGAAACTATCCAGGGCTACATCACCCAGCCCCTGCAGCAAAGCCTGGCCAGCGCCGAAGGCATCGACTACATGACGTCGGTGAGCCGGCAGAATTTTTCGGTGATTTCCATCTATGCGCGTATCGGCGCCGACAGTGACCGGCTGTTCACCGAACTGCTGGCCAAAGCCAACGAGGTCAAGAACAAGCTGCCCCAGGACGCCGAAGACCCGGTGTTGAGCAAGGAAGCCGCCGACGCCTCGGCACTGATGTACATCAGTTTCTACAGCAGTGAGTTGAGTAATCCGCAGATCACTGACTACTTGTCGCGGGTGATCCAGCCAAAGCTCGCCACCTTGCCCGGCATGGCCGAAGCGGAAATCCTCGGCAACCAGCTATTTGCCATGCGCCTTTGGATCGACCCGGTGAAGCTCGCTGGCTACGGCCTGAGCGCCAACGAAGTGACCGATGCGGTGCGTCGCTACAATTTCCTATCAGCGGCCGGCGAGGTCAAAGGCGAGTACATCGTCACCAGCATCAACGCCGCCACCGAGCTGAAAACCGCGGAGGCGTTTGCCAATATCCCGCTCAAGACCAGCGGCGACAGCCGGGTGTTGCTCGGTGATGTGGCGCGGGTTGAGATGGGCGCGGAAAACTACGACACGGTGAGCTCCTTTGCTGGTATCCCGTCGGTCTATATCGGCATCAAGGCCACCCCCGCCGCCAACCCGCTGGAGGTGATCAAGGAGGTGCGCAAACTGATGCCCGAGCTGGAAAGCCAGTTGCCGAGCAACCTCAAGGCGTCCATTGCCTACGACGCCACCTTGTTCATCCAGGCGTCTATCGACGAAGTGGTCAAAACCCTGGTCGAAGCGGTACTGATTGTCATCGTCGTGGTGTTCCTGTTCCTTGGCGCGTTGCGTTCGGTGCTGATCCCGGTGATCACCATTCCGCTTTCGATGATCGGCGTGCTGTTCTTCATGCAACTGATGGGTTACTCGCTGAACCTGTTGACCTTGCTGGCAATGGTGCTGGCCATTGGTTTGGTGGTGGACGATGCCATCGTCGTGGTGGAGAACATCCATCGCCACATCGAAGAAGGCAAGACGCCCTTTGAAGCCGCCCTTGAAGGCGCCAGGGAGATCGCCATGCCGGTGGTGTCGATGACCATCACCCTGGCAGCGGTGTATGCCCCTATCGGCTTTCTTGAAGGCCTGACCGGGGCTTTATTCAAAGAGTTTGCGCTGACCCTGGCCGGCGCGGTGGTCATTTCCGGGGTGGTCGCCCTGACCCTGTCACCGATGATGTGCGCCCTGCTATTGCGCCACGAGGAAAACCCCAGTGGCCTCGCGCACCGCCTGGATCGGGCCTTCGAGGCACTCAAGGTGCGCTACCAGAAACTTTTGCACGCTACCCTCAATACCCGCCCGGTAGTTTTGGTGTTCGCGGTGATTGTCCTGTGCCTGATCCCGATCTTTCTGATGTTCACCAAGAACGAACTGGCCCCGGATGAAGACCAGGGGATCATCTTCATGATGGCTACCGCGCCGCAGCCGACCAACCTTGATTACCTGAGCGCCTACACCGACGAGTTCATGTCCATCTTCAAAACGTTCCCCGAATACTATTCCTCATTCCAGATCAACGGTTTCAACGGTGTGCAGTCAGGTGTCGGGGGCTTTTTGCTCAAGCCATGGAACGAGCGCGAGCGCACCCAGATGGAACTGCTGCCACTGGTGCAAAGCAAGCTTGAGGGTATCGCCGGCCTGCAGATTTTCGGCTTCAACCTGCCCTCGTTGCCTGGCACCGGTGAAGGTCTGCCGTTCCAGTTCGTGATCAACACTGCCAACGACTACGAGTCATTGCTGGAGGTGGCCGACCGGGTCAAGCAACGCGCGCTGGACTCAGGCAAGTTCGCCTTCCTCGATATTGACCTGGCTTTTGATAAACCCGAAGTGGTGGTCGACATCGATCGAGCCAAGGCCGCCCAGATGGGCGTATCGATGGATGCCCTGGGCGGCACCCTGGCGACGCTGCTGGGTGAAGCAGAGATCAACCGCTTCACCATTGATGGTCGCAGCTACAAAGTAATCGCCCAGGTTGAACGACCGTACCGGGACAACCCCGACTGGTTGAGCAACTACTACGTCAAGAACCAGCAAGGACAGATGCTACCGCTGTCGACGCTGATCAGCCTTAGCGATCGCGCGCGACCACGCCAGCTCAACCAGTTCCAGCAATTGAACTCGGTGATCTTCCAGGGCTTCCCCACGGTCAGTATGGGCGAGGCCCTGGAGACAGTGCGCAACATTGCCAGCGAGGAAGCACCTGAGGGATATGCCTTCGACTATGCCGGGGCGGCGCGACAATTCGTTCAGGAAGGCAGTGCGTTGTGGGTAACCTTCGGTCTGGCGCTGGCGATTATCTTTCTGGTACTGGCGGCGCAATTCGAAAGTTTCCGCGACCCGCTGGTGATTCTGGTCACCGTCCCGCTGTCGATTTGCGGGGCACTGATCCCGTTGTTTCTCGGGATCTCCAGCATGAACATCTATACCCAGGTCGGCCTGGTAACGCTGATCGGCCTGATCAGCAAGCACGGCATCCTGGTGGTTGAATTCGCCAACCAGTTGCGCGTGCAGAAAGGCTTGAGCGCCCGTGAGGCGGTGGAAGAAGCCGCAGCGATCCGCTTGCGTCCGGTACTGATGACCACCGCAGCCATGGTCTTTGGCATGCTGCCGCTGATTCTGGCCGGCGGCGCAGGCGCAGTGAGCCGCTTTGACATCGGAACAGTGATTGCCACCGGCATGTCGGTAGGCACTCTATTCACCCTGTTCGTCCTGCCCTGCGTCTATACCCTGCTGGCCCGCGCGGACGTGGCACAGACACAGACGCAAACCGCCTGAACAGCAAAAGGCCTCGTCACTGACGAGGCCTGTTTGATACCCCTGACGCTCAGGCTGGCGAGCGCAGGCTCTGACTCATGCCAAACAGAAACAACAACAGGTCTGGATCAGGCTGAGCGCTGACCTCACTTTTCATTACCCGTGGTAGCGGGCATTGGCTCGCCAAGTCGATCTTGCTGACCACTTGCGGACGTGGCTCCTCCCAGGCTGCTGCCGCCGCCGTAGCGACAGCCAAAGCCAGTAAGAGAAACAAACCTCGAGCTAATTCTAGTTTCATCACTCTAAACCTTTGACAGCGCTGCCAAACGCTCTCTGATAAAAATAGAGCAGCTTTCGCCATTCTGCGTCATTGAATGACGAATGGCGGCGCAGTTGCTTTAAGTCATTGGCTGCAGCGCGCTGGCAACTGATACGCCGCCGACATTTTTCCAGATCCAGCAATGCCACTTCGGCGCGAGCCTCTGCGCCTTCGCCGATGACTTTGATAAATACATGCTTGCCGTACAGGCAGCCGTGCTGCCAATGACCACGGTGCATACGCGCAAGGTTTTGCGCCAGGTCCTGGAGCATACGCTCATGCAAGGCCTCGCTGTAACGTTCGCGGGCCCCTGAGGCGTACCAGCTGTCGCAATCTTCAAAGCCGTCCAGAGCCTTGCTGACCAGCAAGGCGCGCCACTGATGGTCAGCGTCACGCTCAACCCCGCAATAAACAATATGCGGCACCCGCACACCCAGTTGCTCGAAGCTGCTTATGGCATCGTATTCACGTAAAACCGTCGGGCGACCAAACGGATGCATCAAGCTGCGGTAGATATGGCCGATCTGACGTTTGGCATAGAGCATCTGGCCGTTTTCATCGTTCAGCCGTTGCACACCACTTTCACCACCCCGACGCTGGTTGGGTTCTTCCACCCACTCGCCCTGTTGCTGCCAGAAATGGTCAAACTGGCCTGCTGCCGCTGCTGAACGCTCTACCGCCATGCCTATTACCCCTTGCGTAATACGTATACTCGCCACATGGCATAGAACGGTAAAAAGTCCAATCGTTCCTGAATGCGGAAACCGGCGTCCTGAAACTCTTGCTCAACTGTGGCAACCGGTAACACGAAACGATTCTGATAGCTGGGTTTGCCAGTCTCGGCGTAACGGCGCTTTTCCAGTTTCTGGCGGCGCCAGGCTTTGAAATTGCCATCGACCCATAGCGACAAAATCACGCTGTCACGGGTAACACGTTGAAATTCTGAGAGAATTGTTTTGCGGTGAGCGGCGTCACCAATATGGTGCATCAGCCGCATACAGAAAATGCTGTCGACTGCGTTGTCTGGCAGATCGATCGCAAATGCTGAGGTTTGCAAAGTCCGTACCCGCTCGACGATATGTGCTGGCTGCGACTTGCTAGCAGTTTCCAGCATCGCTTCGGAGTTATCGGCACCGATGATCACGCGGTTGGGCTTTTCTGCCAGCATCGGCCAGAAGCGACCGGCGCCACACGGTAGGTCGAGGACCAGACCGGGTTCGCCAGCCAGTGCCAGCGCGCGACGGGCCATCTGTTCGTCACGTGTATGCGACAGGCGCCGAGCCAGGCCGTCCTGATGCTTGAGAAAGTATTCCTGAGCATGTTGCTGGTCGTACTTTTCGGAAAACTCGAGTTTGATGGGGCTACGCATGGTGCATCTCCTGACTCTAATTCCCCCACCTTAAGTAGATAAGCGTAGGCGTCAGGTTATGCACGCGTGAAAAATTCGTGAGTTGAACAAATAAAAGTTACAGAATATTTCATCATTACCCTTCAAGCGGGCGCTCGGGTCCCCGACTCAGGTCCACGTGAAAGCGGCAGCCATGAGGTTCCATCGCGCTCAGGCTAACCGTCCAGTTCTGGTCATCACAAATCCGCTGCACCAGCGACAGGCCCAGACCAAGCCCTTCGCCACGCCGCTCATCACCACGGACGAACGGGCGAAACATGGCCTCACGCTGCTCTTCGGGAATCCCCACACCACTGTCCTCGACCAAGAACCCCGTAGGTTCCAGGATCAGGCGGATAAAACCATCGTCGGTGTAGTGCGCAGCATTGCGCAGCAGGTTACCCATCACCGCCTGCAGAAAGGTAGCGTTGTACAGCGTCGGCAAGCCTGCCTTGGCGTCATACAGCAGGGTCAGGCCTTTTTGTTCGATGGTATCGCGCCAGACGCCGATCAGGTCGTCCGCCACCTCCTTGAGGCTGGCCTGCGAAGCCACCGCACCTTCATCACGTTGGGCCCTGGCGAGCATCAGGAAGGTTTTCACCAGTTCCTGCATCTCTTCAGTGGCGCGGGCGATGCGCTCAACTTGGGAACGTGCACGCGTATCAATGTTAGGGTTGACCAGCAGCAGCTCACACGAGCTGGCCAGGACCATCAACGGTGTGCGCAGCTCATGGCTGACATCACTGGTGAACAGACGTTCGCGGGTCAAAGCATCACGCAGGCGTCCGAGAGTGTCATCGAAGGCTACTGCCAGTTGTCCGACTTCATCCGCCGCGTAATCCGGCGCCAGCGGCGGTGCCAGACCCAACAGCTGGTCGCGATGGCGAACCTGGCGTGCCAGGCGGATCACCGGCGCCATCACCCGACGGGCCAACACCCAGCCAAGAAACACCGCCAAGGCCAGACTGAGCACAAAACCTACCACCACGACCGCAAACAGCACACGCTCGCGCTCTTCGAAATCGCTCTGGTCCTGAAGCAACACGTAACGCCGCCCATCCACCACTTCGACCATGGCGTGATAAGACAATTGCTCGCGAAACACTTCATGAAAGCCTGGGCTCAGGTGACGCAAGTCATTGGGCAATTCGAAATCGTCGCGCCCGCCGCTGTAGTAGAACAACTGGTCGGGGCGTGGCCGGTGACTCCAGTCACTGACGCTGTCCATGCGCAGTAGGCGCTGCAGATCGCCGCCAAGGACCGCCGAGATCAAGCGCTCTTCAACCAGGTGAACAGTCGCGACAATGCCGAAGGCGAACGCGCCGGCGACCAATGCGCTCATCAGCGCAAACGCGATGATGATGCGTTGGGCGAGGCTCTGCTTAAACTCCATCACGGCCCTCGGCCAGGCGATAGCCGACGCCATGCACGGTATGCAGCAATGGTTTCTCGAAGGGTTTGTCGATTACCTGACGCAATTGGTGGACATGACTGCGCAGGCTGTCACTGTCCGGGCAGTCATCGCCCCAGAGCGCTTCTTCCAGCACCTCGCGACGCAATACATGCGGGCTCTTCTGCATCAGCACGGCCAGCAACTTCAAGCCCACCGGATTGAGTTTGAGCAACTTGCCCTCGCGGGTCACTTCAAGGGTGTCGAGGTCATAGCACAGGTCACTGACCTGTAAGGTACGCCGCCCGCCGCCTTGAGCCCGGCGCAGAACGGCTTCGATGCGCGCAGCCAGCTCTGACAGGGCGAAGGGCTTGAGCAAGTAGTCATCAGCGCCCGAGCGGAAACCTTGCAGGCGGTCGTCGAGCTGATCGCGCGCGGTGAGCATGATCACCGGCGTATCACGCCGGGCGTCTTCACGCAGGCGCTTGCACAGGGTATAGCCGTCAATCCCCGGCAACATGATGTCGAGCACGATCAAGTCATAGTGCTCTGTGGCTGCCAGGTGCAGGCCGGACAGACCATCCTGGGCGCAATCGACCGTATAGCCTTTGAGGCCCAGGTAGTCGGCCAGATTGGCAAGGATATCGCGGTTGTCTTCAACCAATAGAATTCGCATGGGGTTCTCCCGTCCAGGGCGTTTGCCTGCTTGGCAGGCGCAGCTTACGGCCATCGCTCTCGCTCGGCTAGGTCGGCGCGACTTTATTGCAGACTAACGTTTTTTTCACTGTGCCTTCACACACAGGTTATAGCGACTACCCAAGAGACCGGTATCAAGCGTATCCCCTCAACTATCCCATAACCAAAAAAAAGCCCCGCACTAAGCGGGGCTTTTTCTCAAGCGGGTAAGGCTGGCTTACATCATGCCGCCCATGCCGCCCATACCACCCATGCCGCCCATGTCTGGCATACCGCCGCCAGCAGAAGCTTCAACAGGTGCATCAGCAACCATGGCTTCGGTAGTGATCATCAGACCACCGATCGAAGCAGCAGCTTGCAGTGCCGAACGGGTGACCTTGGCTGGATCGAGGATACCCATTTCGATCATGTCGCCGTACACGCCGGTAGCAGCGTTGTAACCGAAGTTACCGGTACCTTGCTTGACTTTATCGACCACTACGCTTGGCTCGTCGCCAGCGTTGGCAACGATCTGACGCAGCGGCGCTTCAACAGCGCGACGCAGCAGCTGGATACCAACGTTCTGGTCTTCGTTGTCGCCTTTGAGCTCGGAGATAGCCTGCAGCGAGCGCACCAGGGCAACACCACCGCCAGGCACCACGCCTTCTTCAACGGCTGCACGGGTAGCGTGCAGGGCGTCTTCAACGCGGGCTTTCTTCTCTTTCATTTCAACTTCGGTGCCAGCACCGACCTTGATCACGGCAACACCACCAGCCAGCTTGGCCAGACGCTCTTGCAGTTTTTCACGGTCGTAGTCCGAAGAGGTCTCTTCGATCTGGGCACGGATCTGCTTGACGCGTGCTTCGATGTCCGCTTCCTGACCAGCACCATCGATGATGGTGGTGTTTTCTTTGGACAGGGTGACGCGCTTGGCGTTACCCAGGTGCTCCAGGGTTGCGGACTCCAGGCTCAAGCCGATTTCTTCGGAGATCACGGTACCGCCGGTCAGGACAGCGATGTCCTGCAGCATGGCCTTGCGACGGTCGCCAAAGCCTGGGGCCTTGACCGCAGCAACCTTGACGATGCCGCGCATGTTGTTGACCACCAGGGTCGCCAGCGCTTCGCCTTCAACGTCTTCAGCGACGATCAGCAGCGGACGGCCAGCCTTGGCAACGGCTTCCAGAACTGGCAGCAGTTCACGGATGTTGGAGATCTTCTTGTCAACCAGCAACAGCAGAGGGCCTTCGAGCTCGGCAACCATGGTGTCTGGCTTGTTGACGAAGTAAGGAGACAGGTAGCCGCGATCGAACTGCATGCCTTCAACGACCGACAGTTCGTTTTCCAGGCCCGAGCCTTCTTCAACGGTGATCACGCCTTCTTTACCGACTTTTTCCATGGCTTCGGCAATGATGTCACCGATGGAGTTGTCGGAGTTGGCAGAGATGGTACCTACCTGAGCGATGGCCTTGGAGTCGGCGCATGGCTTGGACAGGGACTTCAGCTCTTTGACGATGGCGATGGTGGCCTTGTCGATACCACGCTTCAGATCCATCGGGTTCATGCCGGCAGCAACGGCTTTCAGGCCTTCGCTGACGATGGCTTGAGCCAGAACGGTTGCAGTGGTGGTGCCGTCACCCGCTTCGTCGTTGGCCTTGGAGGCAACGTCTTTGAGCAGCTGGGCGCCCATGTTTTCGAAGGCGTCTTTGAGTTCGATTTCTTTGGCAACCGACACACCGTCTTTGGTGATGGTCGGAGCGCCGAAGCTCTTGGCCAGAACAACGTTACGGCCTTTCGGGCCCAGGGTAGCTTTTACTGCGTCAGCCAGAACGTTGACACCAACGAGCATTTTTTTACGGGCGGAGTCGCCGAATTTTACGTCTTTAGCAGCCATGATCGTTTAATCCTTGAATACTTTGGAGTAACGGGAAACCAGCGGGATCAGCCTTCGATAACAGCGAGAATCTCGTTCTCAGCCATTACCAGCAGGTCTTCGCCGTCAACTTTCACAGTGTTGCTGCCCGAGTAAGGGCCGAAAACCACCTTGTCACCCACTTTCACGGCCAGCGCACGCACTTCACCGTTGTCCAGGATGCGACCGGTACCTACAGCGACGATTTCGCCACGGTTAGGTTTTTCAGCGGCCGAACCTGGCAGAACGATACCGCCAGCGGTTTTCGATTCTTCTTCGCTGCGACGGATAACGACGCGGTCATGCAGAGGACGAAGCTTCATTGTCGATCTCTCCTAATTGTGGTTTTCATCGGCCGGTGTCGACACCGGCGGGTTGATGCTTGCGGCGTAGCCGCTCATGGCTCGCACCGCGAACCACGCATGTAATGTCCAGGGCAAGCCCCTGGAAACCTTGCGGTAACCCCTACATGAGGTCGCCAAGATCAATTACAAGGCTTGCACATGAAAATTTTTAGCGATTGATCCTTTAAAGCAGAACGGCCCCTGCTGGGGCCGTTCGGACAATTGCTGACAGATCACAGATCGCGAGGATCGCGCAGGTTACGTGGCTCACGAGGATCGCGGTGCTCATACTCACCTTCGATCACGTTCGGCCGGCGTGGCTGGCCATTCGGGCTGCCGGGACGCGTCATGAACGGATCATCACCAAAGGCACGCTGGCGCATGGCCTGGGCTTCGGCGCGCGCACGCATCTTGCGCCCGATCAGGCGACGACTGAACGGCAGCAGGAGGACCAGGCCGATCACGTCGCTGATAAAGCCTGGCAACAGCAACAGGCCGCCGCCAAGGGCCAGCATCAGGCCCTGGAACATGTCTTCTGCTGGCAGTTCGCCGCGCTGCATGCTCTCGCGGGCACGCAGAGCGGTGGCCAGGCCGGCCACCCGCACCACCAGCACACCCAGAGCGGAGCCAGCAATGATCAGCAGCAACGCCGCAAAGAAGCCGATCGCAGTGCTGACCTTGAAAAATACATACAGCTCCAGCACCGGAAAAATCAGAAACAGCAATAGAAAAGCACGCATCAATGGTTCCTCTGCGCAAGAAGTCCTTGCAATACACCTTTAATGGTTGCGCTCAATCGCTATTTCAACCCTGGACCCGCTCACGCGCTGGCCATTGATCGGCGCGGGCCAGAAAAACCAGGGCTTCGCGCACTTGTATCGGCGTATTGCAGGGCACCGCGAACGGCAGCCAATGCAGGCCCTGACCAATACGCAGGTGCATGCCTTCGCTGTCGATGCCGACCATCTGCGCGGCCGTGCCCTGTGGCAGGCCACTGAGTTGGACATAATGGGCGATGGCATTGGCGTGGTCGCTGTTCATGTGTTCGATCATGCTCAGCTCGGCCTTGCCGGCGAACGGATTGGCCAAGCTCAGGTGATCGATCCAGTGGATCGCGCCAAAGCCGCCAATGTAGCGGTGACGTACCGGCTTGAGCACCCAGAAGTCGAAATCGTGGGCGTTGTGGTAGTTGCTCGAATCAGGGAAATAGCGGTAGTAGCGCTCGGCAGCAGCTTCGACTGCCGCAGGTTCGTCGAGCTTTTGCGCGTTGGCCAGGACGGTCAGGCGACCAACCGCCTGCACATCTTCAGCATCACGCTCGCCCACCAGCATCGAGCACTTGGGATCTTTTTGCAGGTTATGAGTGTGCTGGGCGATGCGGCTGATCAGGATCAGTGGATTGCCATCGGCATCAAGGCAATACGGCACCACGGAACCGAAGGGAAACCCCGGCATCGACTTGGAATGCGTCGACAGGACGCCACGGTATTCCTTGAGCAGCAGCTCCCGGGCCTGTTGTGCGACTTTTGCGCTCACGGTGCGACTCCTGACTCGACATCATTCTGAAGGTTGACCGGACGCCAGGCCCGGTCAGGAAATTAACCGTCAAAATAATCATTATCGTCGGTGGTTGCCAGCAGACTTACCAGGTCACACCAAAGCCTGCGGTGTAACGGGTCTTGTCCAGGTCGCTGTCGCGGGTGCCGTCGATGACGTCCTTCTCCGCCTTGAGGTTGAGCGAAGCCCACTCGGTGACCTTGTAGCGCAGGCCGACTTCGGCATCCAGCGCATAGTTGGCCACGCCATCCAGAGGCTTGCCGACTTCGCCATTGGTGAAGAACTCGACCCGTTTGCCGATCAAGTAGCGGTTGTAGTCCCACTTCATTGCCAGGGAATAGAAGTTGTCCTTGCCGCCATCGGCATATTCATAGTCGGTACGGTTAACCAGCGAACCCAGGGAGAACGCGCCCAGCTCGTCATCCCAGAACTGGTAACCCGGACCGGTACCCACGGTGCGCTGACGGGCCAGTTCTTCGATATGGTCACGTTTGTACTCAAGGCGCCCTTGCCAGAACCACTTCTCGGTCAGAAAGCGGTCAAGCGCGTACTCGGCGCTCCAGTTATTGGTGGTGGTCTCGTCGTCTTTGCTCTCGCGGTTGTATTCGCCTGTAGCCTGATGACGCCAGCGACCATGGCGGGCGGAGGTCTTGAAATCGAGGTCATAGTCGTCGCTGTCAGATTCGGCGCGCTGGTAGTCCATGGCCAGGTCAACGTTACCCTTGACCACCAGATCCTCGACCACTGGCTGTGGCTTCATGATCTGCTGGATACTGGCCAGCTCGACGGTCTTGGGCGTCTCGCCGTTGGCCAGGGTCACCTTGCCGTCATCGGCTGCGTGTAGCGATTTGGCTTTCTCGCCGGTATAGGCGTCTTGCTTGACCAGTAGCTCCTGGTCGCTTTCCAGGGTCTTGACCTGCTTCCAATCCAGGGCGATGGAACCACCGTACTCGGTCTTGATCAGCAGTTTGCCGCCATCGAACACGGTGATCTTGCCGCTGAGCCGGTCACCGTTCTTCATCCACACGGTATCGGCAACAGCCGCAGAGCTAGCGGCAATGATCGCAAGACTGAACAAGACTCTAGAAAACATAAGCAGTTACGGACTCTGATTTGCGAAAAAGTCGGGCATTATCCAGATACCCGCCCGTAGAGCAAGGACTGACCCACCTCATGCCATTGAGTTCAATTCCTGTTTCCCCGACGAATGCCCTTGATTCGCTAGCAGCCCCTGCGAGGCCGCGATGAAACCGACACCGGGTGATCCGAGCGAAAATGCCGAGGGCCGACGAATGGCGCTCTATGTGGTGCTAGGGCAAGTGCCCGCGGGCAAAGTGGTCAGCTATGGCCAACTGGCCGAATTGGCCGGTTTAGGCCGCGCAGCGCGCTGGGTCGGGCGTACTCTCAGTCAATTGCCAGCGGACACGCAGTTGCCCTGGCACCGGGTACTGGCTGCCGGTGGTCGGTTGAGCCTGGCGCTGGGCACACCTTCAGGCGACGAGCAGCGCGCCCGGCTGCGAGCAGAAGGCGTCACTCTGCACAATAATCGTGTGGATATGTTACGCCATGGCTGGCGCCCGATGGAGCACAGCGGTTAGAGTGCGCGCTTTGTTTTCGTAAACTTGAGGCAGATGTTGGCCCATGCCCCGTAAAACCTGGCGCGCTGCGCTCGCTGCCTATGCCAGCCCGTCTACCTTGGTGCTGTTGCTGCTCGGCTTTGCCGCCGGCTTGCCCTACATGTTGGTGTTTTCGACCCTGTCGGTATGGCTGCGCGAGGCCGGGGTGGCCCGCGAGACCATTGGTTATGCCAGTCTGATCGGCCTGGCCTATGCCTTTAAATGGGTGTGGTCGCCACTGCTCGACCAATGGCGCTTGCCGCTGCTTGGCAAACTCGGTCGTCGGCGCTCCTGGCTGGTGCTGTCACAGGTGCTGGTGGTGATCGGCCTGGTGGGCATGGGCTTTTGTGATCCGCAAAAGCATCTGTCCTGGCTGATTGCCCTGGCGGTGTTGGTCGCCTTTGCCTCGGCCACTCAGGACATCGCTGTCGACGCCTACCGCCTGGAAATCGCCGACGATCAGCGCCAGGCCGCCCTCGCCGCCAGCTACATGGCCGGCTACCGGGTCGCCGCGCTGCTGGCCACCGCCGGAGCCCTGTTCTTTGCCGAAGGCTTCGGCTCCACCGGGTTCAGCTACCTGCACAGTGCCTGGACCGGTACCTACGTACTGTTCGGCGTACTGATGCTGCCAGCGGTAATCACTACCCTGCTGATGCGCGAGCCCCCCGTACCGCTGCGCACTCAGCTGTCAGCGGCGCGCTATGGCCTGGTCCATCAACTGGTATCGGTGTTCGTCCTGATCGTCCTGCTGGTTTCGGTACCGGCGACCTTCACTCAGTTGTACAACACCGATTTTTCCAGCGTGCTGTTCGATGGCGTGAGCCTGCTCGACCTGCTGCTTGAAGACCGTGCCTTCCTGCGCGCAATCCTCTACATCACACTGACCGCGCTGTGCCTGTCGGCCATGGGCCGTCGCGGCCTGGCGCCAGTCCTGACGCCAGTCAACGACTTCATCCTGCGCTACCGCTGGCAAGCGCTGTTGCTGCTCGGGCTGATCGCCACCTACCGGATGTCCGATACGGTGATGGGCGTGATGGCCAACGTGTTCTACATCGACCAGGGCTTCACCAAAGACCAGATCGCCAGTGTCAGCAAGATCTTCGGCCTGATCATGACCCTGGTCGGTGCCGGCATGGGCGGTTTGTTGATTGTGCGCTTCGGTATCCTGCCGATTCTGTTCATCGGCGGCGTGGCTTCGGCCGCGACCAACATCCTGTTCTTGATGCTCGCCGACATGGGCCCGAACCTGCAGATGCTGGTGGTGACCATTTCCTTGGATAACTTCAGTTCAGGTTTGGCCACATCGGCCTTCGTCGCCTACCTGTCGAGCCTGACCAACCTGAAGTTCTCGGCCACCCAATATGCGTTGCTGAGCTCGATCATGCTGCTGCTGCCGCGCCTGATCGGCGGCTATTCAGGCGTCATGGTGGAAAAATTCGGTTACCACGACTTCTTCCTGATCACCGCCTTGCTCGGGGTACCAACGCTGATCCTGATCGCCCTGCAGTGGCGTCAGGAGCAAGGCCGCGGCAAACAGCTACCCAGCGACAACTCCGTCGCCGAACAGCGCCCCTGAGGGCTTCTGAGGCGCTTGCCGGGATTACCCCGGCATCGTTTCCGGGTGTGCGCATGTGGCACCCAGAACGACCTTCAGCGGCCATAGCGCCAGGATACCTGCCAGCCCCGCCGCAACAGCAAAGCTGAGCAGGCTGGCGCCAGCACCGAGTAGCGCCAACAAGGCGCCGCCAAACCCCAACAGAGCAATGGTGATCATGCCCAGCATGGCCGACACCAGGCCTTTGCTCTGTTCACTGGAGAACAGCGTCATGCGGTACAGCACCGCATTGGCGATACCCAGACCCAGCGCATAAATCGACATCCCTGCGACCAGGCTCGGCACACTTGGCACCAGCCATGTAGCCAGCATCATGCCCAGCAGCCCCACCAAGTAAGGCCAAAGCGCGCCACGCACCAGGCTGTTGAGCGGATAGCGGTCGGCAATCCGGTTGATCACCAGGTTGCCCAGGATCAGGCCAGCGAACACCGGCAATTGCCATAGGGCGTAGTCGAGGGTGCTCAAGCCTTCATCGTGAATCAACAGCACCGGCGACAGGCCGATCCAGCCAATCAACGGCAACCCCACCAGGCCTAGCGCCGCGCTACCGGCGACGAAACGACGGTTACCCAGCAACTGGACATAACCGGCCAATAGCGATTTCAGATGAATCGGCTGGAACGCCAGGCGCGAACCGTCACGGCGCTCAACGCCCAGCGTCTCCGGCATGAAACGGTACAGCGCAAACCAGGACAGCACTGCGCAAGCACCAAAGATCACGAACAGCCAACGCCACGATACCCACTCCAGTAGCAGAGTCCCCACCAACGGCCCGAGCAGTGGCGACAGCAGGGCGATATTGGCCAGCAAGGCCATCATGCGTACCGCATCGGCCTCGCTGAACGCCTCGTTCAAGGCCGGGTAACTGACCGTCACCACAAAGCCCAGGCCAATACCCTGCAGCAGCCGTAGCAGGTTGAACAGTTCGATTCCCTCGACCCAGAAGGTCGCCAGGCAGGTCACGCAGAACATCGCACAGCCCACCAGCAACAGCGGTCGGCGACCGTAGCGATCAGCCAGCGGACCGATCAGCCATTGCAGCAGCACGCCACCGAGCAAGTAGAGGTTCAAAGCGTGGGGAATGAATTCGGGGCTGGCACGCAGATCAGCGACCACCACCGGCATGGCCGGCATCACCACATCACTGGCGAGGTAGGTCAGCAGTTCAAACAGCGCCAGCGTCATCGCGAAGCAGAACGCTCGCAATGGGGTGATATTGATCAACGGGGTAAGCATGATGAGGCCGGCAAACAGAGGTAAGCCAGCCTATATGCCAGAAAGGCGGGGGCACAGATAGCGCGAAGACGTGAACAAGTGTAATGCCGTGGAGCGGATTCACCGAGGCGTCCCGGTGAACCCGCCCCGAGAAAGGGCTTACTGTACCGCGGCTTCCTGCACTACACGGATTACCCGCTGCGGGAAGGGAATGTCGATACCCTCTTCCTTCAGACGATCGCGCGCATGCTCGTTGAGCATGAACAGCACATCCCAGTAATCGGCAGTGTTCACCCAGATCCGCAGAGACAAGGTGATCGAGCTATCGCCGAGCATCGACACCACTGCCTGCGGCGCCGGGTCTTGGTGCACACGCGGGTCTTTGGCCAGCTCCAGCAGCACCTGACGGGCCTTCTGCAGATCGGCTTCATAATCGACACCGACATCAAACACCACTTTACGGGTCGGCTGCCGGTTGGTGTTGGTGATGATGCCGTTGGACAAGCTGCCGTTAGGCAGGATCACTGTCTTGTTATCACCGGTACGCAGCACGGTGTGAAAGATCTGGATGCTATCGACGGTGCCGGAGACACCCTGAGCTTCGATCCAGTCACCCAAGCGAAACGGACGGAACAGCAGAATCAGCACGCCACCGGCAAAGTTCGCCAGGCTGCCCTGCAATGCCAGGCCGATGGCCAGGCCCGCGGCACCGATGGCGGCAACAAACGAGGTGGTCTCGATACCGATCATTGAGGCTACGCTGACCACCAGCAGAATTTTCAGAATGATGTTCGCCAGGCTGCTGATAAAGCCTTGCAAGGCCTGGTCGGCGTTGCGCAAGGCGAGCAGTTTGCCCAGACGGAAGGTCACCTTGTTGATCACCCACCAGCCAATGGCCAGGGTCAGCAGCGCCAGCAACAGGCGGCTGCCATATTCCATGATCAAGGGAACCCAGGTTTGCGACGTTTTAACCAGCTGATCGACTTCAGCACTCAAATCCATAATGTTCTCCTGATGCCGAGGGGCAAAAGCTGTATAAATCGCGCCGCAATCGTTTCAGCGGCAACAAGAACCTCGGACGCCAAAACGGCGCCAAGGTTCCCAGGCACGTTGATCAGTCGCGGAAGTTGTTGAACTGCAGCGGCATACCGAATTCTTTGGCACGCAGGGCCGCAATGGCTTCCTGCAGGTCGTCACGCTTTTTGCCGGTGACACGCACCTGCTCACCCTGGATGGCGGCCTGAACCTTGAGCTTGGCGTCTTTGATGTGCGCGACGATCTTCTTCGCCAGTTCCTTGTCGATGCCTTCCTTGAGGGTGGCATCCTGCTTCATCACTTTGCCCGAAGCATAGGCATCTTTGACTTCCAGGCACTGGACGTCGATCTTGCGCTTGACCAGGGCCAGCTTGAGGATCTCGATCATCGCTTCGAGCTGGAACTCGGCTTCGGCGGTCAAGGTGACGGTCAGGTCCTTTTCCTTGAACTCGAAGCTGCCCTTGCCCTTGAGGTCATAACGACGGTCCAGATCTTTGACCGCGTTTTCCACGGCGTTGGTGACTTCGTGCTTGTCCAGTTCCGATACCACGTCGAACGACGGCATACCTTCTCTCCAAAAAATAAACGCACGCTCGCCGCTCTAATCAAAGAGCGCGATGGAGCGCACAGGGTTTGACGGTTAAAATACCGGCTCATTATAACGGTTGCGAAACGCTGATGAGCAGCACCTGGCATATTCTCGGCGCCGGCAGTCTGGGCAGCCTCTGGGCCTGCCGCCTGGCGCGTGCGGGCAAAGCGGTCCGTTTGATCCTGCGCGATACCCAGCGCCTGCAGGCCTATGAATCGGCCGGTGGTCTGACCCTGATCGACAAGGGCCAGGCGCAGCTGCATGCAATCCCGGCACAAACCGTCGCCGACAGCACGCCCATTCATCGCCTGCTGGTGGCCTGCAAGGCTTACGATGCCGAGCACGCGGTCGCGCATCTGGCGCCACGCTTGGCCCACGGCGCCGAACTGATCCTGTTGCAAAACGGCCTTGGCAGCCAGGATGCGGTCGCCAACCAGGTCCCGCATGCACGTTGCATCTTTGCCTCAAGCACCGAAGGCGCGTTTCGCGAAGTCGATTGGCAGGTCAATTTCGCCGGTCACGGCTTCAACTGGCTGGGCGATCCGGCCAACCCCTTGACGCCAGAGTGGCTGGATGAGCTCAACGATGCCGGAATTCCCCACCAGTGGACGCCGGACATCCTCACCCGGCTGTGGCGCAAACTGGCACTCAATTGCGCCATCAACCCGCTGACGGTGTTACACGACTGCCACAACGGTGGCCTGCAGGCGCATCATTGCGAAGTGGCGACCCTTTGTGCGGAGCTCGCCGAACTGCTGCAATGCTGCGGCCAGCCTGAAGCGGCCAACGGCCTCAACGAGGAAGTAGAACGGGTGATCAAGGCCACCGCCGCCAACTACTCTTCCATGTACCAGGATGTACGCCAGGGCCGGCGTACCGAAATTCATTACCTGCTTGGCCACGCCTGCCGCATCGCCAGCCGCCATGGCCTGGAACTGCCACATCTGGAGCGACTCTATCGACGCCTGCTCGAACACCTGAGTGCGCGCCGATTGCCCTGCGACTGAAGGCAGCGTTACCCTGCCCTTTCATCCACAGACCGGGATCCCGCTATCACATGACGCTGCGCGAACGCCTGGAAAACCTGCCGGTCGGACAGAAACTGCTGGCTGCGCTGCTGGTACTGTTGATCACCATTTTGCTGGTGGCCAACCTGACATTCATCAGCGCCGCCTACTGGATATCCCAGGAAAGCATGGCCCCCCAGGCTCTGCAGACCATTGGTCGGCTGGTGGCCAACCCGCAACTGGCTACGCAGGCAGCCAACTCGCCCGAGGCGGCCAACGCCCTGCTCAAGGAGCTCGACAGCTATACGCCGTTGCGTGCAGCAGCGGTATACGGCAGCGACGGCAAATTGCTCGCGCAACTGCAACACGGTGAACAACTGCCGCTGCCCACGCGCTACCGGCATATCGAGAACTGGCGCCTGACCGAGTTTCGCAGCACCCAACTGACCAAGTTGAACCGCCCTGGCCACCCTCCGGGTTACCTGTTGATGGTCGCCAGCAGCGAACTGCCGATGGCCTTCTATACCGGCATTCTCACTGCCAGCCTGGGCATCCTGGTGTTCAGCATTTTGCTGTGGATGATCATTGCCCGGCAGATCAAGCGCCTGATCACCCAACCGATCGACCAGCTCGAGCAGCTGTCACGCCAGGTCACCCGCGAGGAAAACTATTCCCTGCGCGCCAAACGCGGCAATGACGATGAAATCGGCAGCCTGGCGGAAGCGTTCAACACCATGCTGTCGCGCATCGAAGCACGCGAGCAGCAGCTCAAGCGCACACGTGACGAGTTCCAGGATGCCTACGACCAGGCTCAAGGCCTGGCCGAGGAAACCCGCCACACCAACCGCAAGCTGGAGCTGGAGGTCCAGGTCCGCAGCAAGATCGAGAAGAAACTCACCGGCTTTCAAAACTACCTCAACAGCATCATCGACTCCATGCCCTCGGCACTGATCGCCCTCGATGAACAGCTCTATGTAACCCAGTGGAACCAGGAGGCCAGCGCGCTCTCCGGCACGCCGCTGGATGAGGCGTTGAACCAACCGATCTTTCTCGCCTTCGAGCCGCTCAAGCCGTTTCTGCCGCAGCTCAAGGAAAGTGTCGAGAAGCACCGGGTGGCGAAGATCGAGCGCGTGACCTGGACCAAAGGTGAAGATGCCCGGCATTACGCGCTGACGTTCTATCCGTTGATGGGCGGTGGCGGGCGTGGGGTGGTGATCCGTATCGATGACATCACCCAGCGCCTGTCCCTGGAAGAAATGATGGTGCAATCGGAAAAGATGCTCTCGGTCGGTGGCCTGGCCGCTGGCATGGCCCATGAAATCAACAACCCGCTAGGCGCGATCCTGCACAACGTGCAGAACATTCGCCGACGCCTGTCGCCAGATCTGGCGAAGAATCAGGAACAGGCCAACGAGCTGGGCATCGACCTGCCGATCGTCAATCGCTACCTGGAAAGTCGCGAAGTACCGCAACTGCTCGATGGCATCCAGCAAGCCGGGGCGCGCGCCGCCAAAATTGTCACTCACATGCTCAGCTTCAGCCGGCGTAGCAACCGCCAACTGGCTCCCTGTGACTTGCCGGCGCTGATCGACCAGGCGGTGGAGATTGCCGGCAACGACTTCGACCTGACCATCGGCTTCGACTTCAAGGGCCAAGCCATCATCCGCCAGTTCGACCCTAATCTGGGGCCGGTGCCCTGCACTGCCAACGAACTGGAGCAAGTGCTGCTCAATCTGCTGAAAAACGCCGCTCAGGCCATTCACCTGCGTGAAGACGACAGCGAACCGGGACGCATCATCCTGCGTACCCGTCTGAACCCACCGTGGGCGGAGATTCAGGTCGAAGACAACGGTGTCGGCATGCCGGAAACGGTGCGCAAGCGCACCTTCGAACCGTTTTTCACCACCAAAGAGATCGGCCAGGGCACAGGCCTGGGCCTGTCGGTGTCGTATTTCATCATCACCAACAACCACAAAGGCCAGATGGAGGTGCAATCGGCACCGGGACAAGGCACTTGTTTTACCTTGCGCCTGCCACTGGCCAACAGCTCGCCGGTTATCGTCGAGCCACAGAAAATGGAGTCTTGAACATGGGTTTTCGCTTGTCGAAGATCTACACCCGTACCGGCGACAAAGGCCAAACCGGCCTGGGAGACGGCCGCCGGGTGCCAAAGGATCATCCGCGGATTGAGGCCATTGGCGAGGTCGACAGCCTTAACAGCCAGATAGGGCTGTTGCTCGCCGGGCTTGCGGAACAGGGGCTTGAGGAAATCATCGAAGTTTTGGCGCCTTGCCAGCACCGACTGTTTGACCTCGGTGGCGAACTGGCGATGCCGAGCTACCAGGCGCTGAACAGTGCTGAAGTGGAACGCCTGGAACTGGCCATCGATCGCTGGAACGACGAACTGGGACCACTGGAGAATTTCATTTTACCGAGCGGTTCGGCGCTGATTGCCCAAGCCCATGTGTGCCGCAGCCTGGCGCGCAGTGCCGAACGGCGCTGTCAGCAGCTCAACAGTGTCGAGCCGCTGACTGGCGTTGGCTTGGCGTACATCAATCGCTTGTCGGATTTGCTGTTTGTCGCCGCGCGCTTGATTGCTAGGCGCCAAGGGGTAGCCGAAGTGCTTTGGCAGGCGGCGGCGAAACCCTGATACTGATTCGTAGCCGCTGCCGCCAGGCTGCGGCTACAGGCCCCCAAGCTATTGTGCAGGCCAGAAGGCGCGAATCCCCGCCACCCCTTGGGCACCATGCTGCCAGGCCTTTTCACGCTCGCCAGCGCCTACCCCACCGAGCAGATACACCGGCTTGCCGAAGCCTTCGATCAACCGCTGCGCCTGCTCCCAGCCCAACGGCTGGGCATCCGGATGTGTCTGGGTCGCCTGCACCGGCGACAAGGTGACAAAGTCGACCCCCATCTGCTCTGCCAGATCCAGTTCTTCGGCGCTATGACAGGACGCTGCCAACCAACGCTCATTAGGGAACGGTCGACCATTACTGGCGTACTTGCGCAATTGCTCAGAGGTCAGGTGCCAGCCCGCTGCGGGAAAGTCGCCCAACCACTCCAGCGGCCCCTTGAGCATCAATTGCGCCTTGCCGGCACATAACCCTACCGCGTCCACAGCGACGTCACGGTATTTGGGGTCGTACATGTTCGGCGCCCGCAGTTGGACCAGCTTGATCCCTCCGGCAATGGCCTTCTGAATACCGCGGAGCATCGGTGGCACTTCCAGTCCTTCTGGAGTAATCAGGTACTCACCCGGCAAGCGCGCCGCCGCCACGATCGGCCGATTGGCCTCGGGAAAATCATACTGCGGCAATTCACGGGCGGTTACCCAGGCCAGCGGTTGACCTTCGGCGCCATGGGGCTCGCCGGTAAAACCAGTGACTTCCCAGACATCCAGCAACACCTGCTTGTCTGGGTAATCGTGCTTAACCTTGATCAATGGCCGCGCAGCAGAAACGACAATGCCCAGCTCTTCGTTCAGCTCGCGGGCCAGGGCGACTTCCACCGCCTCGCCATCCTCGACCTTGCCGCCGGGGAACTCCCACAGGCCGCCTTGATGCTGGGTATCAGCACGGCGAGCAATCAGGATTCGGCCATCAGCACCGCGAATGACCGCCGCGGCTACATGTATACGTTTCACCCTTCACGCTCCGCCAGGCCAGCTTTTTGCCAGGCCTGGAAGGCTGGCCACTGATAAATGGTTTCGATATAGCTAGCCGCTTCAGCTGGCACTTCCACCCGGTAGGTGCGCAAGCGCACGGCAATCGGGGCGAAGAAAGCATCGGCCAGGCTCACGGAACCAAACAGGAAAGCACCGGCTTCCTTGGCAGCCAGACGGCATTCCGACCACAGGGCAACGATGCGATCGATGTCGACCTGTACATCCAGCGGCATGTGCTCCAACGCTTCATCCCGAGACAGGTCAAACGGCATATTGCCGCGCAGGGCAAAAAAGCCGCTGTGCATCTGGGCGCAAGCAGAGCGCGCCTGGGCGCGAACGCCAATCTCAGTCGGCCACAAGTTGGCTTCAGGATGACGCTCGGCCAGGTACTCGGCAATGGCCAGAGAGTCGGCAATGACGCCGTGCTCGCACTTGAGCAAGGGCACCTTGGCCGTTGGCGAATGCTCGAGCAAGCGCGCTCGGGTATCGGCCTGGTTGAGTTTGATCAGGGTTTCGTCATAAGTAGCGCCGGCCAGTTCGAGGGCCAGGGCAGCGCGCAGCGACCAAGAGGAATACAGCTTGTCGCCGATGATCAGGTGGTAACTCATGGTTCGGCTCCAGAGTTTGAGGAGAGAAAGGTCCTTCGGACCTTATCGCTGGCAGACCAGCTCCCACAGGGGGGTGCCCCTTGTAGGCGCCGGCCTTGCCAGCGATCAGCCGCATAGCGGCTGAAAGCACATCAGGTACGGTATTCAGCGTTGATCTTCACGTACTCGTGGGACAGGTCAGTGGTCCAGATGGTTTCGCTGCACTGGCCACGGCCGAGCTCGATGCGGATGGTGATTTCTTCTTCAGCCATCACTGCCGAGCCCTGGGCTTCGGTATAGCTGGCACTGCGGCCGCCCTTGCTGGCGATGCAGACATCACCCAGGTACACGTCGATCAGGCTGACATCCAGCTCAGGCACACCAGCGCGGCCGACAGCGGCAAGGATCCGCCCCCAGTTCGGGTCGGAGGCAAACAGTGCGGTCTTGATCAGTGGCGAATGAGCCACGGCATAACCGACGTCCAGGCATTCCTGATGATTGCCGCCGCCGTTGACTTCGACAGTGACGAACTTGGTCGCGCCTTCGCCATCACGAACAATGGCCTGAGCCACGTCCATGCACACCTCGAACACGGCTTTTTTCAGCGCTTCGAACAGCGGGCCTTTGGCCTCGGTGACTTCAGCGACATCCGCTTTGCCCGTGGCGATCAGCATGCAGCAATCGTTGGTTGAAGTATCGCCGTCGATGGTGATGCGGTTGAACGACTTGTTGGCACCGTCGAGCATCAGGTCCTTGAGCACCTTCGGGGCGACCTTGGCGTCAGTGGCGATGTAACCGAGCATGGTGGCCATGTTCGGCCGGATCATCCCCGCACCTTTACTGATGCCGGTAACGGTGATGGTCACGCCTTCGTGCTGGAACTGCCGGCTGGCGCCCTTGGGCAGGGTGTCAGTGGTCATGATGCCGGTAGCGGCGGCAGCCCAGTTGTTTTCCGACAGATCGTCCAATGCAGCCTGCAGGGCACCTTCGATTTTCTCGACTGGCAGCGGCTCACCGATTACCCCGGTGGAAAACGGCAATACGGCGCTGGCGTCGACGCCAGTCAGCTCGGCCAGCTTGGCGCAGGTGCGCTCGGCAGCCGCCAGGCCTGGGGCGCCTGTACCGGCGTTGGCATTCCCGGTGTTGGTCAGCAGGTAGCGCACGCCGCCTTGCACGCGTTGCTTGGCCAGAATCACCGGCGCGGCGCAGAATGCATTGAGGGTGAACACGCCTGCAACGCTTGAGCCTTCGGCGCAGCGCATGACCACCACGTCCTTGCGCCCCGGGCGCTTGATACCCGCAGAGGCGATGCCGAGTTCAAAACCTGGAACCGGGTGCAACGTTGGCAAAGGACCAAGACCAACAGCCATGTAAGCGCTCCTAGAAAAAGTACACCGGGTCGAATAGGCCGGTGCTTGAGATGGAACAACGCCGCGACGGTACGGAACCGGTCGCGGCGTGGTGTTCGTGAATCAGCGGACTGCCGGGTAGATGAGGTTAGTTGATCTGACCATGGCAGTGCTTGAACTTCTTGCCCGAACCACACCAGCACAGTTCGTTGCGACCCAGCTTCTGCTCGTTGCGCACCGGGGCAGCGGCGACGGCGACTTCAGCGCCCTCCTCTTGCTCCTCGACTTGCTCAAGCCCTGGGGCAGCTGCGTGCTGGAACTGCATACGCGCAGCCAGTTCTTCTGCTTCGCGGCGCAGGCGGGCTTCTTCTTCGGCCGGATCTTCGCGGCGCACCTGAACATGCGAGAGCACGCGGATGGTGTCGCGCTTGATCGAGTCGAGTAGCTCCTGGAACAGGTTGAAGGACTCGCGCTTGTACTCCTGCTTCGGGTTCTTCTGCGCGTAACCACGCAGGTGAATACCGTGACGCAGGTGGTCCATGGTCGACAGGTGGTCTTTCCACAGGTCGTCCAGAACACGCAGCAGAATCTGCTTCTCGAACGTGCGCAGGGCTTCGGCGCTGGCCTGTTCTTCCTTCTCGTTGTAGGCCGCCAGCAGCTCGGCCATGAGCTTCTCGCGCAGGGTTTCTTCGTACAGGTGATCGTCTTCGTCGAGCCATTGCTGGATCGGCAACTTGACCCCGAAATCGCTGGCCAGTGCAGCTTCCAGGCCGGCCACGTCCCACTGCTCAGGCAGCGATTGCGGCGGAATGTGCTGGGCGACGGTGACGTCAAGCACTTCCTGACGGAAGTCGGCAATGGTGTCACCAATGTTGTCGGCTGCCAGCAGGCTGTTACGCATGTGGTAGATAACTTTACGTTGCTCGTTGGCGACGTCGTCGAATTCCAGCAGCTGCTTACGAATGTCGAAGTTGCGACCTTCAACCTTGCGCTGAGCTTTCTCGATGGCGTTGGTGACCATGCGGTGCTCAATGGCCTCACCGGACTGCATACCCAGTGCCTTCATGAAGTTCTTCACCCGGTCGGAGGCGAAGATACGCATCAGGCTGTCTTCGAGCGACAGGTAGAAGCGGCTGGAACCTGGGTCACCCTGACGACCGGCACGGCCGCGCAGCTGGTTGTCGATACGACGCGATTCGTGACGTTCGGAAGCGATCACGTGCAGGCCACCGGACTCGATTACCTGCTGATGACGCTTCTGCCAGTCGGCCTTGATTTGCGCGATCTGCTCCGGTGTCGGGTTCTCCATGGCCGCGACTTCAACTTCCCAGTTACCGCCCAGGAGGATGTCGGTACCACGACCGGCCATGTTGGTGGCAATGGTCAGCGCGCCCGGACGACCGGCTTGCGCGATGATCTCGGCTTCCTTCTCGTGGTACTTGGCGTTAAGTACCTTGTGATCGATGCCTTCCTTCTGCAGCAAGTTGGACATGTGCTCGGAGGTTTCGATGGTCGCCGTACCCACCAGGACAGGACGACCCTGGGTCATGCTTTCCTTGATGTCGGCAATGATCGCGGCGTACTTCTCTTCCGCAGTCAGGTACACCAGGTCGTTGTAGTCCTTACGCGCCAGCGGCTTGTTCGGCGGGATGACCATAACGTTGAGGTTATAGATCTGGGCGAACTCGAAGGCTTCGGTGTCGGCGGTACCGGTCATGCCGGACAGCTTGTTGTACAGACGGAAGTAGTTCTGGAAAGTGGTCGACGCCAGGGTCTGGCTTTCGGCCTGGATGTTCAGGTTTTCCTTCGCCTCGATCGCCTGGTGCAGGCCTTCGGACAGCCGACGGCCCGGCATGGTACGGCCGGTGTGCTCGTCGATCAGCAGGACCTGACCGTCTTGAACGATGTACTCAACGTTGCGATGAAACAGCTTGTGCGCACGCAGGCCCGCGTAAACGTGGGTCAGCAGGCCGAGGTTGTGTGCCGAGTAGAGGCTCTCGCCTTCAGCCAGCAGGCCGACCTGAGCAAGCATTTCTTCGATGAACTGGTGGCCCGCTTCGTTGAGTTCGACCTGACGGCTCTTCTCATCGATCTTGTAGTGGCCTTCCTGGGTGACTTCACCCTCGACTTCCTCGATGTGCTGCTTGAGGCGCGGGATCAGCTTGTTGATTTCGATGTACAGCTTGGAGCTGTCTTCGGCCTGGCCGGAGATGATCAGCGGGGTCCGCGCTTCGTCGATCAGGATGGAGTCGACTTCGTCGATCACGGCGAAATTCAGCTCACGCTGGAATTTCTCTTCCATGCTGAACGCCATGTTGTCGCGCAAGTAGTCGAAACCGAATTCGTTGTTGGTGCCATAGGTAATATCGGCAGCATAGGCGATGCGCTTTTCTTCCGGTGGCTGGAACGGCGTGACAACGCCGACACTCAGGCCGAGGAACTCATACAGCGGGCGCATCCAGTTGGCGTCACGGCGGGCCAGGTAGTCGTTGACCGTAACCACGTGCACACCTTTGCCGGACAGTGCATTGAGGTACACGCCCAGGGTTGCGACCAAGGTCTTGCCTTCACCGGTACGCATTTCTGCGATAGTGCCTTCGTGCAAGGCCATGCCGCCGATCAGCTGAACATCGAAGTGGCGCATGCCCATGACCCGCTTGCCGGCTTCACGCGCGACGGCGAAGGCCTCTGACAGCAGTTGATCGAGGGTCTCGCCTTTGGCCAGGCGCTCTTTGAACTCTGCGGTCTTGGCGCGCAGCTGTTCGTCCGAGAGGGCGACCATCTTCTCTTCGAAGGCATTGACGGACTGCACCGCCTTGAGCAGGCGTTTCACCTCACGCTCGTTCTTGCTTCCAAAAAGTTTTTTTAACAAAGGCGCAAACATATCGACAGGATCTTCCACACATAGGGATGGAGGGCGGCCCCGTGAGTCGCCCGTGCAGCCCTTATGGCCGCATGCGAACGAGCATTCTACCCGGAAACGACGGTGAGGAAAGTGGCGGATGTCCACGATGCTGGCACAGCGCTTTGACGGGGCTTTTTTACAATAAGGGCTTTTTTCACAACTTCAACCCATGAGCAACATGAAGTTTTTTCCATCAACACCCGGACAAGGCGTCAGTCGGGGGATCTGATAAGATGCCGGTACTGTAACTTCAGGTGTCCTTTCATGGCTTTTCGCCCCTTGCCGGCCCGCGCACCCGCCGTACTGCTGCGCGAAGCCCGGCCGCTCAAAGCCCTGTTCAGCCAGGCCCAACGCCTGGCGCAGCTGCAGAAGCTGCTCGACAGCCAGCTGCAGCCGGCTGCCCGGGAACATTGCCATATTGCCTCGTGGCGCGAAGGCACCCTGCTGCTGATCGTCACCGACGGTCATTGGGCCACGCGTCTGCGTTACCAACAAAAACGCCTGCAACGTCAGTTGCAGACGCTGGATGCCTTCAGCAGCCTGACCCGAATTCTGTTCAAGGTGCAGCCGCCGACTACCCAGAGTCGGGCTATCGGGCATACCGCCGATCTTTCCAGCCGTGCAGCGGAAAATATCCAGGCCACCGCTGAGGGCATCACCGACCCGAAATTGCGTGCGGCACTGGAGCGCTTGGCCAGCCATGCACGGGACAAGGACAGCGCTGGCAATACAGATTCGTAACCATAAAAAAGGCCACCCAAAGGTGGCCTTAATCAATCACTAGAGAGAGTGTTCGAACTTACACTGCCGCAACCGGACGCATGTAAGAGATCGGTGCCGTACTGGCATCTTCGAAAGTCACCACTTCCCAGGCATCGGTTTCCTCGATCAGCTTGCGCAGCAACTGGTTGTTCAGCGCGTGCCCGGACTTGTAGCCCTTGAACTCGCCGATCAGGCTGTTGCCCAGCAGGTAGAGGTCGCCGATGGCGTCGAGGATCTTGTGCTTGACGAATTCGTCTTCGTAACGAAGGCCGTCTTCATTGAGCACACCGTCCTTGTCGACCACGATGGCGTTTTCGACGCTGCCGCCGAGCGCGAGATTGTGCTTGCGCAGGTACTCGATATCGCTCATGAACCCGAAGGTGCGGGCGCGACTGACTTCCTTCACGAACGAGGTGCTGGAAAAGTCCACGCTGGCACTTTGGGTCCGGTTACGGAACGCCGGGTGATCGAAATCGATCTCGAAACTCACCTTGAACCCGTCGAATGGCAGGAAAGTAGCGCGTTTGTCGCCATCTTCCACTGTCACTTCGCGCAGGATGCGGATGAATTTCTTCGCTGCGTCCTGTTCTTCCAGGCCGGCAGATTGAATCAGGAATACAAAGGGCCCAGCGCTACCGTCCATAATCGGCACTTCAGACGCGGAGAGCTCGACGTAGGCGTTATCGATGCCCAGGCCAGCCATGGCCGAGAGCAAGTGCTCAACCGTGTCTACCTTGGTATCGCCATTGACCAGTGTCGTCGACATGGTGGTCTCGCCAACGTTGGCCGCGCGGGCGGGAATTTCCACCACGGGGTCGAGGTCGGCACGGCGAAATACGATGCCGGTATCCACAGGTGCAGGTTTGAGGGTCAGGTAAACCTTTTCCCCGGAGTGCAGGCCGACACCTGTGGCACGGATAATATTTTTCAGGGTGCGTTGTTTAATCATGGCATTGGCCGCTTCAGCGCAAATTGCGAACTGGTATCAACAAAGACTGGGGATAATACCAGACCCGGCCTTTGCTGAACACCAATCACCCTTATACCCCTGATAAATTTCATCAATCGGCCTGGCGACGCAGGAATGCCGGGATATCCAGGTAATCCAGATCGTCTTGCGGATTGAGTTTGGCCGCAGCGGCCGCACCGGCATGCGCCTGATTGCGCATTACGGTCGGACGCTCCAGGTCACGGTAGTTCACCGACGACTGCTCCTGACGCACAGGTGCCGGAGCGGCAGTCTGCATGGCAGCGGTTTGCATGGTGTTGTCGATGACCTTGACCGGCTTCTCGATCTTCGCGCCCAGGCCCGTGGCAACCACGGTCACGTGCAGCTCGTCGCGCATGTCGGGATCGATAACGGTACCGACTTTGACCATGGCGTGATCGGAAGCGAAGGCTTCGATGATGCTACCAACGTCCGAATACTCACCCAACGACAGATCAGGACCGGCGGTGATGTTGACCAGGATGCCGCGAGCGCCCTGCAGGTTGACGTCTTCGAGCAGCGGGTTACGGATGGCCGCTTCAGTCGCTTCACGCGCACGGTTCGGACCGCTGGCGCAGCCAGTGCCCATCATCGCCATGCCCATTTCGCTCATCACGGTACGCACGTCGGCGAAGTCGACGTTGATCATGCCCGGACGCTTGATGATGTCGGAGATACCGCGAACGGCACCGGCCAGTACGTCGTCAGCCTTGGCGAACGCCGACAGCAGGCTGGCGTCTTTGCCGAGGATAGTCAGCAGTTTCTCGTTCGGGATGGTGATCAGCGAGTCGACGCTCTCTGCCAGTGCACGGATGCCTTCATCGGCAATCTGCATGCGCTTGCGGCCTTCGAACGGGAACGGACGGGTCACCACTGCAACGGTGAGAATACCCAGCTCCTTGGCCACCTCGGCGATGATCGGCGCAGCACCGGTACCGGTACCGCCGCCCATGCCGGTGGTGATGAACACCATGTTGGTACCCTGCAGCACTTCAGCGATGCGCTCACGGTCTTCCAGCGCGGCCTGACGACCGACTTCCGGATTGGCACCAGCACCCAGGCCTTTGGTCACGCCGGTGCCCAGTTGCAGAATGGTCCGTGCGCCGATGCTTTTCAGCGCCTGAGCATCGGTGTTGGCGCAGATGAACTCAACGCCTTCGATGTTGCTCTTGACCATGTGATTGACGGCGTTGCCACCGCCGCCACCGACACCGATCACTTTGATGACCGGGCTTTGCGGGACGTTGTCTACGAGCTCGAACATTTTCCCTCTCCTTACAGTTCTCTAGTTTTTGCGCCTACTACTACTGCTTTGAAACTTTAAAAGTTGCCTTTGACCCAGCGGGTGAAACGCTCTAGCGCTGGGGCTTTTGGTTCATCGCCATAGTTGTTGTTGCTGGTACCGGTCAGGCTGACGCCGTCGGACTGCTTGAGCAGGCCGTAAGTCAGCAGACCGACACCGGTGGAATAGATCGGGTTGCGCACCACGTCGCTCAGGCCCCGAACGCTATGCGGTACGCCCAGGCGGACCGGCATGTGGAAAATCTCTTCGGCCAGTTCCACCGCACCTTCCATCTTCGAGGTGCCACCGGTGAGGACGATGCCCGCAGGTACCAGGTCCTCGTAGCCGCTGCGACGCAGTTCAGCCTGGATCAGGGTGAACAATTCGTCGTAGCGCGGCTCGACCACTTCGGCCAAGGCCTGACGCGACAGTTCGCGTGGCGGACGGTCACCAACACTTGGCACCTTGATGGTTTCGCCAGCGCCAGCTAGCTTGGCCAGGGCGCAGGCGTAACGGATCTTGATCTCTTCGGCGTACTGGGTCGGCGTGCGCAGGGCCATGGCGATGTCGTTGGTCACCTGGTCGCCGGCAATCGGGATCACTGCGGTGTGACGGATCGCGCCTTCGGTGAAGATAGCGATGTCGGTGGTACCGCCACCGATGTCGACCAGGCACACGCCCAGCTCTTTCTCGTCATCGGTCAGCACCGAGTAGGCCGAGGCCAGTTGCTCGAGGATGATGTCGTCGATTTCCAGGCCACAGCGGCGCACGCACTTCTCGATGTTCTGCGCGGCATTGACGGCGCAGGTGACCACGTGAACCTTGGCTTCCAGACGCACGCCGGACATACCCAGTGGCTCGCGCACGCCTTCCTGGTTGTCGATTACATAGTCCTGCGGCAGGGTGTGCAGAACCCGCTGATCAGCCGGAATGGCAACAGCCTGGGCGGCGTCGAGGACGCGCTCAAGGTCAGCCGCACTGACTTCACGGTCGCGGATCGCAACGATACCGTGGGAGTTCAGGCTACGGATGTGATTGCCAGCCACGCCAACAAAGGCCGAGTGGATCCGGCAGCCGGCCATCAGCTGGGCCTCTTCCACCGCCCGTTGGATCGACTGCACGGTCGATTCGATATTGACCACCACACCCTTCTTCAGCCCGCGCGAAGGATGGGTGCCGATACCGACGATTTCCAGGGTACCGTCGGCCGCGACTTCGCCTACCAGCGCCACTACCTTGGAGGTGCCGATATCGAGCCCGACGATCATTTTGCCGCTATGCGCATTTGCCATGGTCCTGCCTCTCTCTAATTCTTCGCAACGGCGGGTTGGGCCGTCGTCGGTGCAATCGGTTCCCGCCAGCCAACGGCCAGGCCATTGGCGTAACGCAGATCGATGCGGGCGATTTTGGTGATCTGTTCTTTGAGTGTCTTGTCGTAAATGGCAATGAAGCGGCGCATTTTTTCTACCAGATGGTCGCGCCCCAGCAGCAGTTCGATCCCTGGCCCGGCGCTGCCAGCGCCGGTGGTCAGGAACCAGCTGCCGCGCTCGCGCACTTCCAGCCGGGCAATCGAAAAGCCCATTGGCCGCAACATCTGGCTCAGTACCTGATATTGCTGCATCACTTGTTGCTGCGCCCGCTGCGGCCCGAACAGCTGCGGCAGGTGCTCATAGTTGGCCAGCTCACGCGGGGTAAAGGCCTGACCCTGGTTATTGAGCAAGGCTTCTTCGCCCCAACGCGCGACGGGCAACTGTTCTTCCAGGCGAATCACCACCTCGTCCGGCCATACCCGACGCACTTCGGCATGAGCGATCCAGGGCATCTTCTCCAGTTCCGCGCGCATGCTGGCCAGATCAACGGTGAAGAAGCTGGCGGCCACATACGGGGCGATACGTTGCTGCACCGCTTGCTGGCTGATGTAGCTCAGGTCGCCCTGCACAGCGATCTTGGTGATCGGCCGGTCGGCGTACGGCATCAACCGTTGCGCGCCTTCATAGGCGCCAAACCCGGCGACGACCAACAACACCGGCCAAAGCAGGCGCTTGAAGACGCTGAAGTTGGCCTTGGGCAGGCGCGCCGACAGCGGCTCTTTGGCCACCATCCGGCTGGCACCACGCGGCACCGGCTTACTACGGCCGGTGGCGGGTTGCTGATGACGTAACATCGCGCCTTGCATGGGCTTAACCTCGCGCCTCTACGCTGGCCGCCAGGATCGCCAGCACTAACTGCTGGAAGTCCAGGCCGGCCGCGCGTGCCGCCATGGGGACCAGGCTGTGATCAGTCATGCCTGGTGCGGTGTTGACTTCGAGCAGCCAGAAATTGCCCTGCTCGTCCTGCATGACGTCCAGCCGCCCCCAGCCTGCGATGCCAACGGCGTCACAGGCACGGGCGGTCAGTTCGATCAGTTCTTGTTCCTTCTGCGCGCTCAAGCCACAAGGAATCCGGTACTGGGTATCGGAAGCCAGGTACTTGGCGTCGTAGTCGTAGAACGTGTGCGGCGTGCCCAGGGCGATCGGTGGCAACACCTGACCACGCAGGGTCGCGATAGTGAACTCCGGACCATGAATCCATTGTTCGACCAACACTTGCGAATCGTAGGTGGCGGCGTCCTTCCAGGCGGCGATCAATTCATCGACGCTGGTCACTTTCGCCATACCAATACTGGAACCTTCATGGGCCGGTTTGACGATCAAAGGGAAGCCCAGTTCCGTGCCCGCCGAAATACAGTCAGCTTCGCTGCTCAGCACGGCGTGACGCGGGGTCGGAATACCCAGGCTCTGCCACACCTGCTTGGTGCGCAGCTTGTCCATGGCCAGGGCCGAGGCGAGGATGCCGCTGCCGGTGTAAGGAATGCCCAGGCACTCGAGCAGGCCCTGCATACTGCCGTCTTCACCACCACGGCCGTGAAGAATGATGAAGGCGCGATCGATCTTCTCGTTCTGCAGGCGATCGAGCAGGTCGTCACCGACATCGATGGCAACCACGTCGACACCGGCGCTGGTCAGCGCATCGATTACTGCCGCGCCGGATTTCAGCGAAACCTGACGCTCGGCGCTCTTGCCGCCGTACAGCACGGCAACGCGGCCGAAGTCTGTCGCGGCGATCGTGGAGTGCAATTTTTCGTAGGCGTTAACAGTCATTTCGACTTCCCCTGACTGGCAACAGCACCAGCGAACAACGGACTCTTGAGTAATTGCGGGGCCAGGCCCCCGATATCACCGGCACCCTGGCACAGCAGGATGTCGCCAGCACGCAGCAGCGGCTTGACCAATGGCGCCAGCTCAATACCACGCTCGATGTAGATCGGGTCGAGCTGACCGCGCTGACGAATGCTGTGGCACAGCTGACGGCTATCGGCCCCCGGGATCGGCTCTTCACCGGCCGGATAGACTTCCATCAACAGCAACACGTTGGCATCGGCCAGAACCTGGACGAAATCGTCGTACAGGTCACGGGTGCGGCTGTAACGGTGCGGTTGGTAGACCATCACCAGGCGCCGCTCTGGCCAGCCACCGCGCACAGCCTTGATCACCGCCGCCACTTCAGTCGGGTGGTGACCGTAGTCGTCGACCAGCATCACGCTGCCACCGTCCACTGGCAGTTCGCCGTAGACCTGGAAGCGTCGCCCTACCCCTTGGAACCCGGACAGGCCCTGGACGATGGCTTCATCGCTGATGCCTTCGTCGGTGGCAATGGCGATGGTCGCCAGTGCATTGAGCACATTGTGGTTGCCGGGCATGTTGACCGAGACGTCCAGCGGCTCACGGTCGCGGCGCAACACGGTGAAGTGGGTCTGCATGCCCGACTGACGAACATTGATCGCGCGCACGTCGGCTTCTTCGCTGAAACCGTAAGTGACCGCCGGGCGCTTGACCTGCGGCAGGATTTCACGCACCACCGGATCGTCCAGGCACATCACAGCCAGGCCGTAGAACGGCAAGTTGTGCAGGAACTCAACGAAGGTTTTCTTCAATTTGTTGAAGTCGCCTTCGTAGGTTGCCATGTGGTCGGCGTCGATATTGGTGACCACCGCTACCAGCGGCTGCAGATGCAGGAAGCTGGCGTCGCTTTCATCGGCTTCGGCTATCAGGTAACGGCTAGTACCGAGCTGGGCGTTGGTACCGGCTGCATTCAGACGACCTCCGATGACAAAGGTCGGGTCCAGGCCACCGGCGGCAAACACCGAGGCCAGCAAGCTGGTGGTGGTGGTCTTGCCATGGGTGCCGGCAACCGCAATGCCGTGGCGATAGCGCATCAGTTCGGCGAGCATTTCGGCACGCGGCACCACCGGGATCCGCCGCTCAAGTGCGGTGGCGACTTCCGGGTTGGAGGTGTTGATGGCACTGGAGACCACCAGCACATCGGCGCTGGCGGCGTTCTCGGCACGGTGGCCGATGAAGATTTGTGCACCAAAGGATTCCAGGCGCTCGGTGACAGCCGAGGTCTTGAGGTCGGAGCCCGAAACCTGATAGCCCAGGTTCAGCAATACCTCGGCGATCCCGCACATGCCCACGCCGCCGATACCGACGAAGTGGATGCGGCGGATACGGCGCATTTCCGGTTGTGGCATGGCTTTCTTGCTTTCAACCATGGGCCACCTCCAGACAGATATCGACCACGGTGCGGGTGGCCGCGGGCTTTGCCAGGCGCCGGGCAGTGGCAGCCATGGTGGTGAGTTTTTCCGGTTGCATCAGCACCTCGTTCAGGCGTTCAGCGAGTTGCGCTGCGCCAGTTGTCGCTTGTGGCATCAGGAAGGCAGCGCCTTCGCGGGCCAGATAATGGGCGTTGTGGGTCTGGTGATCGTCGATGGCATGGGGCAATGGCACCAGCATCGAGGGCAAGCCGGCCGCAGCCAGCTCACTGACGGTCAGCGCGCCGGCGCGGCAGACCACCAGATCGGCCCAGGCGTATGCCTTGGCCATGTCCTTGATAAACGGCTCTACCTGAGCCTCGACTCCCGCCTCGCGATAGCGCTCGGCGGTAATCTGGTCGTGCTGTTTACCCGCCTGATGAAAGACCTCGGGACGGATGTCCGCGGGCACTTCAGCCAGGGCTTGGGGCAACAATTTGTTCAGCGGTTCGGCACCCAGGCTTCCGCCCAGCACCAACAAGCGTGGCCGACGCGCGCCCAGCGGCTCGCGTGGGGTTTCCATGAACAGCTCGCTGCGCACCGGATTACCGGTGGTACGCAACTTGTCCGATGTGGCAAATGTGCCGGGGAAAGCTTCGCAGACTCGGCCAGCCAAAGGCACCAGCAACCGATTGGCGGTACCGGCGCGGGCATTCTGCTCGTGCACCACGACAGGCACGCCGCAGAGCTTGGCGGCAACACCGCCGGGGCCCGTTACATAGCCACCGAAGCCAACCACACAGACCGGCTTGAGCTGGGCAATGATGCGCCGGGCCTGCAACACCGCCTTGATCAGGGTGAACGGCGCCTTGAGCAACGACAGCTTGCCCTTGCCACGCAGGCCAGTGACCTGGATCAGGTGCAGCGGCAAGCCCGCCTGGGGCACCAGTTCGTTTTCGATACCGCGCGGGGTGCCCAGCCAGTGCACGCTGTAACCGCGCGCCTGGAACTCACGGGCGCAGGCCAGGGCCGGGAACACGTGTCCACCGGTACCGCCTGCCATGATCAGTACATTCTTGCCGTCAGCGGCCATGATTCGGCTCCTCGGCAAAATCGCTCTCATCAAATTCGTGTTCTTCGCTGCCCAGGTGGGTGCGACTCTCCCATTCGATCCGCAACAACAGCCCGACACAGGCGCAGCAGATCACCAGCGAGCTACCGCCGTAACTGAGGAACGGCAGGGTCAGCCCCTTGGTTGGCAGCAAGCCGACGTTCACGCCGATGTTGATCAGGAACTGACCAATCCACAGGAAGGCCAGGCCAAAGGCCATGTAGGCAGCAAAGTACTGCTTGGCTTTCTCGGCCCACAGACCGATGTACAAAGCACGCACGGTGACGAACACGAACAACGCCACGGTGACCAGCGAGCCGACCACGCCCAGCTCTTCAGCCAGTACCGAGAACACGAAGTCGGTATGCGCTTCCGGCAGGTAGAACTGCTTCTGCACACTGTTTCCCAGACCAACGCCGAGCCACTCGCCACGCCCGAAGGCGATCAGCGCCTGGGTCAGTTGGTAGCCGGAGCCGAACTGATCGGACCACGGGTCGGTAAAAGTAATCAGACGCGCCATTCGGTAGGGCTGGGCCTGGACCAGCACAAACACCGCGCCTACCGCCAGCACCACCATCAAACTGAAGCGGAACAGGCCCACCCCGCCGAGGAACAGCATCGCTGCCGCCGCGCCCATCATCACCACGGTGGCACCGAAGTCCGGCTCCATCAGCAACAGACCTGCCATTGGCAGCAGGACGATGAACGGTTTGAAGAAGCCCATCCAGCTTTCGCGCACTTCGGTCTGACGCCGCACCAGGTATCCGGCCAGGTAAATGACCACAAAGACTTTGGCGATTTCCGAGGGCTGGACGTTGAAGAAGCTGAAACCGATCCAGCGCATCGAACCGTTCACCTCGCGGCCGATACCCGGGATGAGTACCAGCACCAGCAAGGCAAAGGCACCGACCAGCATGGTGAAACCCATCTTCTGCCAGGTGGCAATCGGCACCATCATGGTGACGATGCAGGCGAATACGCCAATGGCCACGTACACCAGGTGGCGGAACATGTGATACAGCGGGTTGCCCGATTGCACCGCAGCGACTTCCGAAGACGCCGAGGTAATCATCACCAGACCGAGGCCGAGCAGCGCCAGGCAGCCGGCGAGCATGGCGAAATCGAGGTCGACACCACGACCACTGATCAGCGGCGATGGATAGGGCTTGATCATGCCGAAGATCATGCCAGCCCTCCTACGGCCTGGGCGAACAGGCGCCCACGCTCTTCAAAGTTCTTGAACATGTCGAGACTGGCGCACGCCGGCGACAGCAGCACGGCATCGCCAGGCTGAGCCAGCTCAGCGCAACGCTGTACGGCTTCGTCGAGGGTCTTTACCCGAATCAGCGGCACGTCGTCACCCAGCGCCAGAGCCAACAACTCGGCATCGCGGCCGAGCAGCACCACCGCGCGGCAGTGCGCAGCAACCGGTGCACGCAAGGCGCTGAAATCAGCCCCTTTGCCGTCGCCACCAGCAACCAGCACCAACTTGCCATCGATGTCAGCGCCCAGACCTTCGATGGCGGCCAGCGCCGCACCCACGTTGGTGGCCTTGGAATCGTCGTACCAGCTCACGCCATTGCGCTCGCGCAGCCACTGGCAACGATGGGCCAGGCCGGCAAAGGTACGCAGACTGGAAAGCATGGCATCCATCGGCAAGCCAACCGCATGGCCGAGCGCCAATGCCGCCAGGGCGTTGGCTTGGTTATGGGCGCCACGAACCTTCAATTCGCGCACCGGCATCAGGTTCTGGAATTCGAACGCCAGGTACTTCTCGCCGTTCCCTTCGCGCAGGCCAAAGGCCTTGAAATCAGGCGCGTTCAAACCGAAGGTCCAGAGCGGTTGGCCTTCGGCCAGCAGCGGGCGGCTCAAGGCGTCCTGACGGTTGACCACCACTTGCCGCGCACCACGGAAGATTCGGTGCTTGGCCAGGTGGTAGGCCGGCAGACCGCTGTAACGATCCATATGGTCTTCGCTGACATTGAGAACGGTGGCGACTTCAGCGTTGAGCTGGTCGGTGGTTTCCAGCTGGAAACTCGACAGCTCCATGACATACAGCTCGACGTCGTCACTGAGCAGGTCCAGCGCTGGGGTACCGAGGTTGCCGCCAACCGCCACACGTTTACCCGCCGCAGCGGCCATTTCGCCAACCAGGGTGGTCACCGTGCTTTTCGCGTTGGAACCACTGATGGCAATGATCGGTGCCTTGGCATTGCGGGCGAACAGTTCGATATCACCGGACAACTTCACGCCCCGCGCAGCGGCTTGCTGCAAGGCTGGGGTAGCCAGGGCCAGTCCAGGGCTGACATACAGCTCGTCAGCGCGGCAGAGAAACTCGACATCCAGTTCGCCACAGCGCACTTCCACCTGCGGGAAATCGCGGCGCAGGGTTTCCAGTTCCGGGGGGGGCTCACGGGTGTCGGCGACCGCAAAGGCAACGCCCCGGTTCGCCAGGAAGCGAACCAGGGACATGCCGCTCTTGCCGAGGCCGACAACGATGCGGAAGTGGTCAGAAGCGATCAGTGACACGCGTTTCTACCTCAGTTTCAGGGTGGCAAGGCCGATCAGCACCAGAATCACAGTGATAATCCAGAAGCGGACGATCACCCGTGGCTCGGGCCAACCCTTGAGTTCAAAGTGGTGATGGATCGGGGCCATGCGAAACACTCGCTTGCCGGTCAACTTGAACGAGGCCACCTGGATCACCACCGACAGGGTCTCCATGACGAACACGCCGCCCATGATGAACAGGACGATTTCCTGACGCACGATGACCGCGATGGTGCCCAGTGCAGCGCCCAGTGCCAGGGCACCAACGTCGCCCATGAAGACCTGGGCCGGATAGGTGTTGAACCAGAGGAAGCCCAGGCCAGCACCGATCAGTGCACCGCAGAACACGATCAGCTCACCGGCGCCCGGCACGTAAGGGATCAACAGATATTCGGCGAACTTCACGTTACCCGACAGGTAGCAGAAGATACCCAGGGCGCCGCCGACCATAACCGTTGGCATGATTGCCAGGCCATCGAGGCCGTCGGTCAGGTTCACCGCGTTGCTCGAACCGACGATGACGAAGTAGGTCAGGACCACGAAGCCGATCCCCAGCGGGATGGTGACATCCTTGAGCATCGGCACGATCAGCGTGGTTTCGACACTGGTCGGTGCGGTCATATACAGGAAGATCGCCGCGCCGAGACCAAACACCGACTGCCAGAAATACTTCCAGCGGCTTGGCAGGCCACGCGAGTTCTTTTCGATCACCTTGCGGTAGTCATCAACCCAGCCAATGGCGCCAAACAACAGGGTGACAATCAACACCACCCAGACATAACGGTTGGTCAGGTCTGCCCACAACAGGGTGCTGATACCGATGGCAGAAAGAATCAGCGCGCCACCCATGGTCGGGGTGCCGGACTTGGACAGGTGCGATTGCGGGCCGTCGTTACGAACCGCTTGACCGATCTGGCGAATCTGCAGGGTACGAATCATCCAGGGCCCCAACCACAGGGCCAGCGACAACGCGGTCAGTACACCCAGAATCCCGCGCAGGGACAGGTACTGAAAGACCGCGAAGCCTTTGTAGAACTGTTGCAGATACTCAGCCAGCAGCAGCAGCATTAATGTTTCTCCCCGCTGGAACCGCACAAAGCCGCCACGACGTTCTCCATCGCAGCGCTGCGCGAACCCTTGATCAAAATAGTGGTGTTGGTGGCCTGCTCGGCGGCGCGAACGGCGGCGATCAGGTCAGCTTGATTAGCGAAATGTTGGGCATTGGTACCGAACGCTGCGACTGCGTGAGTCATGTTCGGGCCCACGGCATACAGTGCCGAAACCTTGTCCTTGGCGTAGTCGCCTACCTGCCGATGTCCTTCCTCAGCCCACTGGCCCAATTCGCCGATATCCCCGAGCACCAGGACGGTGCGTCCGGAAAAGCCGGCGAGTATATCAACGGCAGCGCACATGGAGGTGGGGTTTGCATTGTAAGTGTCATCAATTACCCGCACCCCGTTCGGAGCCATCTGCACCACAGTGCGGCCCTTGACCGGTTGCACGGCATTCAAACCCTGGACGATACCGTCCAGTGTCAGACCAAAGGCATGCGCAGCGCCAGCAGCAGCCAGCGCATTGCTGACGTTATGGCTGCCGAGCAGATTGAGCTGGACCCGCGCCACACCCACTGGGCTGTGCAGGTCGAACGACGGGCAGCCACGCTCATCGTGGGTGATATTTGCAGCATGGAAATCTGCCGCGCTGTTGTGCAGCGCGAACGTTTGCACCGCACGATTGCCAGCGCGCTGTTTCCAGATGCCAAAGGCCTTGTCATCAAGGTTCAATACGGCAATGCCATCCTGATCCAGACCTTCAAGGATTTCGCCTTTGGCTTCGACAATCTTCTCTGGCCCGCCGAACTCGCCGACATGAGCAGTTCCGGCATTGTTGATCAGCGCTACCTGTGGCTTGGTCAAGCCAACGGTGTAGGCGATCTCGCCAATGCGCGAAGCGCCCAGCTCGATGACCGCAGCGGTATGCTCCGGAGCGATTTCGAGCAGCGTCAGCGGCGCACCAAGGTCGTTGTTCAGGTTGCCGCGGGTAGCCAGGACCGGACCACGAGTGCGCAGGATACTGGCAAGCATTTCCTTGACCGTGGTTTTGCCGCTGGAGCCGGTGATGGCCGCGACCGGCTTGTCGAACTCAGCACGATTAAGCGCACCGAGTTGCCCCAAGGCCAGCCGGCAATCGGCAACCAGTAGTTGCGGCAGGTCACTGCCTGGCACTTCGCGTTCGACCAGAGCCGCCACTGCGCCCTTGGCCTGAACCTCATCGAGGTAATCGTGACCGTCGAAACGAGGGCCGGTGAGAGCGACGAACAACTGCCCGAGAACGATTGCGCGACTGTCGATGCTGACTCCGGTGAAGGTCGCATCGCCACCGACCAGGCGCCCCTGCAGAGCGTTAGTCAACTGGCTGAGGGTCATAGGCTTAAGCATCAGCAACCTCCCAGACAGCGAGTGCCTTCTCAGCCTCGACCAAATCGGAAAAATCGTGGCGCTGGCCGTTGATCTCCTGATAGTCCTCGTGTCCCTTGCCGGCCAGGACGATGACATCATCCGCCGCAGCGCTGGCAATCAACTGAGCAATGGCCGCGCCACGGCCGGCAACGAATTCGACCGCGTCGGCCTGGGCAAAGCCCGGACGGATATCGGCAAAAATCTGCTGCGGGTCTTCGCTACGCGGGTTGTCATCGGTCACCAGGACCCGGTCAGCCAAGCGTTCTGCCACTTCGGCCATCAAAGGGCGCTTACCGCGATCACGATCGCCACCGCAGCCGAACAGGCACAGCAACTGGCCTTTGGCGTGCGGACGCAGTGCTTGCAGCACTTGCTCCAAGGCATCTGGCGTATGTGCGTAATCGACCACCACCAGCGGCTTGCTGCCACCGCCAAGACGCTGCATGCGACCAATCGGCCCTTCCAGCAACGGGGTGACCTTGAGAATTTCATCCAGCGCATAATCCAACGCCAGCAGGGTGCCAACGGCCGCCAGCATGTTGCTCAGATTGAAGCGGCCGAGCAGGCGGCTGCGCAAGGTGCGCTCACCTTGAGCGGTGACGATCACGGCGCGCACGCCATCGTCGTCGAAATGCGCTTCGCGACAGTACAGCGAAGCGGCGCTGTCCTTGAGGCTGTAGCTGATCAGGCGCGATTCGGCCTGCTCAGCAGCTAAGCGGCGACCGAACTCATCGTCCAGATTGACCACCCGGCAGCGCAGATTCGGCCAAGCGAACAAGCGTGCCTTAGCGTCTTCATAAGCCTGCATGCTGCCGTGATAATCGAGGTGATCACGTGACAGGTTGGTCATCACCGCGATGTCGAATTCCAGGGCGGCAACCCGGCCCTGATCCAGGGCATGGGAGGAAACCTCCATGGCCACGGCTTTCGCCCCGCCTTTCTTCAAGTCATTCAGCGTCGCCTGCACGGCAATCGGATCCGGCGTGGTCAGTCGACCGCTTTGCAACTCACCATAAAAGCCGGTCCCCAGCGTACCGATCAAGCCGCAGCGCTGACCGAGCTTGTCCAGAGCCTGAGCAACCAGTTGTGTAACGCTGGTCTTGCCGTTGGTGCCAGTGACGCCGACCAGATCGAGCTGGCGGCTCGGTTCACCATAAAAGCGCCCAGCAATATCCGAGAGCTGAGCAATCAGCCCCTTGACCGGAATCAGAGGTGCTTCGGTGATCGGCAGCACGGTGGCGCCCTGTGCTTCATAAGCGACAGCCGCCGCGCCACGCTTGAGCGCATCAGCAATATGGTCGCGACCATCGACCCGCGCACCCGGTACCGCCAGGAACAGGTCACCTGGACGAATGTTACGGCTGTCCAGGGTTAATTCGCGGATCAACGGATCGCGGCTGGCCTGGGCGAAAAGTTTGCTCAATGGCATCGTCATTAACCGCGCCCTCCTTTGGCGGGCGCAGCATCAACCTGCTGCTGTGGTGTCGCCGGCGGGAGGTTATCCGGCGGAATATTCATCAGGCGCAACGTGCCGGACATGACCTTGCTAAAGACCGGCGCCGAGACCAAGCCACCGAAGTAGCCGCCTTTACTCGGTTCGTCGATGACCACGACCACGGCATAACGCGGGTCGCTCATCGGGCCAAAACCGGCGAACAGCGAGCGGTAAGAATTCTCGGTGTAGCCTTTGGAACCGATGGTCGCCTTCCGCGCCGTACCACTCTTGCCGCCCACGTGATAGAACGGCACCTGGGCACGGAACACACCACGCGGCGCTTCGATAACCTGCTGGACCATGCCCTGGATAGTCTTGGCGACCTCCACTGGCACGACCTGCGTAGATTCTGGAGTCTTGTCGACCTTGAGGATGCTCAACGGCACCATCTTGCCGTCGTTGGCCAGCGCGGCGTAGGCATGCACCAGCTGCAGCGCGGTCACCGACAGGCCGTAGCCGTACGACAGGGTCGCAGTTTCAGCCTTGCGCCACTCACGGTGGTTGGGCAGGTTACCGACCCGCTCCCCCGGGAAACCCAGGCCGGTGTACTGGCCCAGGCCAAGCTGCGACATTACCCGATAGATCGATTCGCCACCGATATCGAAGGCGATCTTGCTCATACCGACGTTACTGGAGTTGATCAGAATGCCGGTCAGGTCAAGGATCGGACCTTCACTGCGCGACACGTCACGAATGGTATAACGGCCCAGTTGCAGGGTGCCCGGATACACCTCGACCTTGTCGGTCGGCTTCCAGCGCCCACTCTGCAGTGCAGCACTCATGGACAACGGTTTGACCGTGGAACCGGGCTCGAACACGTCGATGATCGCGCGATTACGCATGGCTGCCGGGAACATGCTGCGGCGGTTGTTCGGGTTGTAGGTGGGCTGGTTGACCATGGCCAGCACTTCACCGGTTTTAACATCGAGAATCACCAGGCTGCCCGCTTTGGCTTCTTGCTCAGCAATGGCATTGCGCAGTTCACGGGTAGCCAGGTATTGCAGGCGCAGGTCGATGGACAACGCCAAGGTCTTTCCGGCCTTGGCGTTTTTGGTCACCTGAATGTCTTTGATCAGCCGGCCACGCCGGTCCTTGATGACTTGCCGCTTGCCGGGCACCCCGGCGAGCCATTCGTCATACGCCAGTTCGACCCCTTCGCGTCCGTGGTCATCAAGGTCGGTAAAGCCGACCATGTGCGCGGCGACATCACCGGCCGGGTAGAAACGACGAAATTCCTCGATGCCGTAGACACCAGGAATTTTCAGATCGAGGATCACCTGCCCCTGCTCCGGGGTCAAACCCCGCACCAGATAGATGAATTCCTTGCTGGCTTGTTGTTCCAGGCGCTGGGACAACTGTTGCGGGCTTTGCTTGAGGGCGGCGGCCAAGGCTGGCCAGCGGTCCTTGTAAGCCTGCATTTCCTTGGGATTGGCCCACAGAGTGGTAACCGGCGTACTGACCGCCAGCGGCTCACCGTTACGGTCGGTGATCAACCCACGGTGCGCAGGAATCGGGATATGACGCAGACTGCGGGCATCGCCTTGCCCCTTGAGGAAGTCACGGTCAATAACCTGCAGGTCGATGATGCGCCAGGCAATCGCGCCGACCATCAGCGCCAGCAAAGCGATGACCACGCGGAACCGCCACGGGTAGAGGGCGCCTTCGAGCTTCATCATGGCGCCACCATCCGCACTTCATTGGCAGCCGGAATACGCATCTGCAATTGTTCGCTGGCCAGGTTCTCGATGCGGCTGTGGGCAGTCCAGGTACTTTGTTCAAGGATCAACCGGCCCCACTCGGCCTGGGCCTTGTCGCGCTCGCTGAGTTCGCCATAGAGGGTGTTGAGCAACTGACGGTTCCAGTGCGCGCTGTACGACACCGCCACCGATGAAACGAGCACGGCAATGAACAGCAGAAGCATCAGGAAGCTTCCGCCTGGCAAAGGCTTGGCGAACAAGCGGCTCACCGCAGCTTCTCGGCAACGCGCATGACCGCACTGCGTGAACGTGGGTTGGCCTTGAGCTCGGCTTCGGAGGCGAACTGCGCCTTGCCGTGGACCTTGATCTTCGGTTCGAAATGCTTGTGTTGCACCGGCAGGTTGCGTGGCAGGTTGTCGGACTCGCCCTTGACCAGCTTGCGCATGAACAGTTTGACGATGCGGTCTTCCAGGGAGTGGAAGCTGATCACCACCAGACGTCCGCCGACTTCCAACGCCTCAAGCGCGGCTTCGAGGCCGGCCTCAAGGTCACCGAGTTCATTGTTAACGTGAATGCGCAGGCCCTGGAAGGCGCGAGTTGCCGGGTTCTTGCCCTTTTCCCAGGCAGGGTTGGCAACCTTGAGCACTTCGGCCAGGTCAGCGGTGCGTTCGAATGGCTGAATTTCGCGGCGTGCCACCACCGCATTGGCCATACGCTTGGCGAAACGCTCTTCGCCATATTCTTTGAATACGCGGGCGATTTCTTCGGCCGGGGCAGTGGCGATGAATTCAGCGGCGCTAATGCCACGGCTCGGGTCCATGCGCATGTCCAGAGGGCCGTCATTGAGGAAACTGAAACCGCGCTCGGGGTCATCCAGCTGTGGCGATGACACGCCCAGATCCATCAAGATGCCGCTGACTTTGCCGGCCAAGCCACGCTGGGCAACTTCATCACCCAACTCAGCAAAACTACGTTGCACAATGACAAAGCGGCCGTCTTCGGCCGCCAGCGCTTGCCCGGTGGCAATCGCTTGAGGATCCTTGTCAAAACCCAGCAGCCGGCCCTGCGGCCCGAGCTTGCTGAGGATAAGCCGACTGTGACCGCCTCGCCCGAAGGTGCCATCCAGATAGCAGCCATCGTCGCGTACGGCGAGAGCCTCAACGGCTTCGTCAAGCAGTACGGTGATGTGGTTAAAGCCGCTATCTATAGTCACAGGATCAAATCACGCAGTTCATCAGGCATGGCGCCCGGTTGTTGAATAGCTGCAAGATCGGCTGCCGAAACTACGTTCCAGGCATCCTCATCCCACAGTTGAAATTTGTTCAGTTGCCCCACCAGCATCGCCTTTTTGTCGAGCTTGGCGTATTCACGCAAACGCGGAGGCACCAGGAAACGCCCACTGCCATCAAGCTCCAGATCCACCGCATTGCCGATCAGCAAACGCTGCAGGCGACGGTTCTCTTCTCGCAATGACGGCAAGGCGCGTAACTTGGCTTCAATCAGTTCCCACTCATCAAGCGGGTACACACACAGGCAAGGATCGACCGCGTCGATCGTCACGATCAACTGCCCGGAACTACGCGAATCGAGCTCGTCACGGTACCGGCTCGGCATTGCGAGACGGCCCTTTGCGTCGAGGTTGATGGCGTTTGCTCCGCGGAACACGGCTGCGATTCCCCACTTGTTTGCTTTTTTGTGTTCAGAAAACCCACTTCATGCCACTTTCTGCCACTTGCGCACACTATAGGAATCCGCCTACCACACCGTCAAGGCGCGGCTATAAGGAAATCCCTTACAGATCGGAGATTTAGCGCAATGTAGGAACAAGAAAGGACAAAGCGGAGAGGTTTTTGACGAAAAAAATCAAACCCATTCAGACAAATAGCGTCCGAAGTTAAAGTAATTTATTAAGAGTAAGATTTTTTTGGTATTACGAAGACACATCTGCTAGCGATTCAAGCAGGAGGGGTGGAAGGTGGAGAGTCGATCTGTAAGCCGGGTTTTGTCGAGGACAGTCATTCCTCTACGACGGCCATCACTGGACGCCTCTAGCAACCTACCCGGTTCCAACGCGGGCCGCGCCATATGGAACCCTATTTGGTCTTGCTCCGAGTGGGGTTTACCTAGCCACGAACTGTTGCCAGTCGTGCGGTGCGCTCTTACCGCACCTTTTCACCCTTACCGGCACCGAAGTGCTTAGGCGGTTGTTTTCTGTGGCACTTTCCGTAGGCTCGCGCCTCCCAGGGGTTACCTGGCACTCTGCCCTATGGAGCCCGGACTTTCCTCCCCCCTCTTTTGCGGAACAAAAGAAGGCAGCGACTGTCCGATCGACTCTCCGCCGCAAAGGTTAACGGCAGCAGCGCTCAAGAACAAGCGATAAAACAAATAGTAGCACCAAGCCACTATTTGTCTTTCTGTTTTTCCAGCGCTACCTGATACAGCACATTCTTGCGTACTCCGGTAATTTCCGCCGCCAGTGCCGCCGCCCGCTTCAGGGGCATCTCCGCCAGCAGCAGGTCAAGCACGCGCAGCGCCTCGCTACTGACAGCCTGCTCGTCTTCCGGTGCAGTCCAGCCCGCAACCAGCACCACGCACTCGCCACGCTGCTGATTGCTGTCAGCCTCGACGAAAGCGCGCAGTTCAGCCAGTGGCAGCCCCTTTAGGGTTTCAAAGGTCTTGGTCAGCTCACGGGCCAGCAATGCCGGCCGCTCGCCACCAAACACCTCTTCCATGTCCTGCAGGCACTCCAAAATACGATGCGGCGCCTCATAGAAAATCAAGGTGCGCGGCTCTTCCTTGACCTGGCTCAGGCGCGCGCGGCGGCCGACCGCCTTGGCTGGGAGGAACCCCTCAAAGATGAACCGGTCAGAAGGCAGCCCGGCAGCCGACAACGCCGCGATCAAAGCGCAAGCTCCCGGCACCGGCACCACCGCAATGCCGGCGGCACGCGCCTGGCGCACCAGGTGGTAGCCCGGATCAGAAATCAGTGGCGTGCCGGCATCGGAGATCAACGCAACGTTATCACCTGCCAGCAACCGGGTGAGAAAGCGACTGCCCTCATCCCGCTCGTTGTGCTCGTGGCACGCTGCCAAGGGGGTATTGATTCCAAAGTGTTGCAGCAAACGGATCGAATGACGGGTGTCTTCTGCGGCAATCAGGGCCACATCGCTGAGCACTTTCAGTGCCCGCGCACTCATGTCGTCCAGGTTGCCGATAGGCGTGGCCACCACGTAAAGCGTGCCAGCAGTGGATTGGGAAGCCCCTGGAGCATCAGTCACAGCACACACCTTGTCGTCTTGAACAAAGCGCCATTGTAGCCCGACTGACGGCAACAATGCGTAACCTGCGCAGCCTGCAGATCACGATCCACGACCTATATTGAAGGATTAACGCCAGTAACATCGCGCCCCGGCCAGTGCTTGGGTACAATCGCCCGTTAATTTGATCGAGTAACAGGACCTTTACATGATCGCTTGCCTGCGGCTGTTCACAGCCCTTTGCCTCGCCGCCCTGCTGGCAGCATGCGCCAGCTCGCCTTCGTCGAGCCTCGGCGAACTGCCACGCACCCCGGACGCCAGCATCGAGCAATTGCTTGAACAGGCCGCCACCAGCAAGACCCCCGAACAAGCCGCCCTGCTGCGCCTGAGCGCCGCCGACCTGGCTTACCGGCAGAAGGACAACGTCCGCGCGGCGAAAATCCTCGAACAGGTGCCGGTCGAGCAACTTAAACCGGCCCAACAGGTGTTCGCCAGCACATTGAGCGCTGAGCTGGCCATGACCCGCAACCAGCCCAAGGCCGCCCTGACCGCCCTGAGCCATCCAAGCCTGGCGCGACTGGGCGAACTGCCAGAAGAACAGCAGGCCCGCACCCTCAGCGTGCAAGCTGCCGCCCTGGAAGCCGACGGCCAGACCTTGAACGCCGCCAAGGCGCGCGTGCAACTGGCACCGCTGCTCAGCGCCAACGCTGCCAGTGCCAACCACGACGCGATCTGGAACCTGGTCGCTGCCCTGCCTAGCGATCAGCTGCAAGGCGTTGCCAGCGGCAACGACACCCTGGCCGGCTGGGCCAGCCTGGCCCTGGCAGTGAAGAGCGCCGGGACCCTGGAACAGCAACAGGCTGCCATCGACACCTGGCGCAGCCAGCACTCCGACCACCCCGCCGCCCTGCAACTGCCGCTGCCGCTGGTCAAACTCAAGGAACTGGCCAGCCAGCCGCTGACCAAGATTGCCTTGCTGCTGCCACAAGAAGGCCAACTGGCCGGTGTTGCCCGCGCCCTGCGCGACGGCTTCATGGCGGCACACTTCCAGGCACAGCAAGCCGGTCAAAAACCGCCGGCGATCGAAGTATTCGACAGCTCGCGCCTGACCTCCCTGGATGATTTCTATCGCCAGGCCCAGGCCTCCGGCGTGCAACTGGTGGTTGGCCCGCTGGAGAAACCACTGGTCAAGCAACTCGCTTCGCGCCCACAGCTACCAATCACCACCCTGGCCCTGAACTACAGCGATGCAGGTCAGAACGGCCCGGCACAACTGTTCCAGTTTGGCTTGGCCGCCGAAGACGAAGCCCGCGAAGTATCGCGTCGCGCCCGCGCCGACGGCATGGTTCGCGCTGTTGCCCTGGTGCCTCGTGGCGAATGGGGTGACCGCGTACTCAAGGCATTCCGCCAGGACTGGGAAGCCAACGGCGGCACCCTGCTCGCCGCCGAGCATATCGACCAACCGGTAGCATTGGCCCAGCAGATTGCTGACCTGTTCCAACTGCGTCAGAGCGAAGGCCGCGCCAAGAGCCTGCAGAACACCGTCGGTGGCGCCGTTTCGGCGCAGCCGTCGCGCCGCCAGGACATTGACTTCATCTTCCTCGCCGCCACCCCTCAGCAAGGCCAGCAGATCAAGCCGACCCTTAACTTCCAGTACGCCGGTGACGTACCGGTCTACGCCACTTCGCACCTGTACAGCGCCAGCGGTGACGTCAACCAGTACAACGACATGAACGGCATTCGGTTCTGCGAAACGCCATGGCTGCTCGACACCAACAACAGCCTGCGTCAACAGGTGGTCAGCCAGTGGCCACAAGCTGCCGGCAGCCTTGGCCGCCTGTATGCCATGGGTATCGATGCCTACAGCCTGGCGCCACGCCTGGGCCAGCTCAAGGCACTGCCAGACAACCGTATCGAAGGCTTCTCCGGCAGCCTGAGCATGAACCCGAACCAGCGCATTGAACGTCAGCTGCCTTGGGCCGAGTTCTCCGGCGGTCAGGTCAAGCGCCTGCCCGACACCCCACGCTGATGCCTGACAGTTCGCGCCAACAGGCAGGCCAGGCCGCCGAGCGGCACGCCCTTGAATACCTTCAAGGGCAAGGCCTGCACCTGTTAGCGCAGAACTGGCGATGCAAACTTGGCGAGCTTGATCTGGTCATGCTCGACAGCGATACAGTAGTATTTGTCGAAGTTCGCTATCGGTTGCACGCGAACTTTGGCGGTGCGCTCGCCAGTATCGACGGGCGCAAGCAGGACAAACTGGTGCTAGCCGCCGAGTCTTTTCTGCACAAGGAAACACGCTGGGCCAACCACCCCTGCCGTTTCGATGTGATCGCCGTGCAAGGCAGAGGCCACTCGGGCCAAGCGCTCCAATGGCTGAAAAACGCCTTCGACTGCTGAGCCCGCCCTGACCCTGCACGTTTACCCCAATAACTTTTTTGCTCTTTGCTTCGCGGGCTGCACAGTCATGTGCCGGGACCCTTTCTGTACACTCCCGACACGCCCGACCAGCCGCCCTACTTAAGGTCTCACTGATGGACATGCAATCCCGAATTCGCCAGCTTTTTCAGGCCAGCATCAACACCAAGCAACAGGCGATGGAAGTCCTTGCACCACACATCGAGCAAGCCAGTCAGGTCATGGTCAACACACTGCTCAACGAGGGCAAGATGCTCGCGTGCGGCAACGGTGGCTCGGCCGGCGATGCCCAGCATTTCTCTTCTGAACTGCTCAACCGCTTCGAACGCGAGCGCCCGAGCCTGCCGGCTATCGCCCTGACCACCGACAGCTCGACCATCACCTCGATTGCCAACGACTACAGCTACAACGAAATCTTTTCCAAGCAGATCCGCGCCCTGGGCCAACCAGGCGACGTGTTGCTGGCGATTTCGACCAGCGGTAACTCAGCAAACATAATTCAGGCGATCCAGGCCGCACATGATCGCGAAATGATTGTCGTAGCCCTGACCGGACGCGATGGTGGCGGCATGGCCTCACTGCTGCTGCCCGAGGACGTCGAAATCCGCGTTCCGGCCAACGTCACCGCACGTATCCAGGAAGTCCACCTGCTGGCGATCCACTGCCTCTGCGACCTGATCGACAGCCAATTGTTCGGGAGTGAAGAATGACCCCTAAGCGCATCGGCCTGATGGCCTTGACCCTGTGCCTGAGCCTCAGTGGCTGCAGCTCGGTCCTTACCGCCACCCGCGACAAGCCGATCGAAGATGATCGCGGCACCCGCACCTTCGGTAGCAAAATCGATGACTCACTGATCGAAACCAAAGTAGCTGTGAACGTAGCCAAGGCCAGCCCTGACCTGGACAAGAACTCACACATTGTTGTCAGCAGCTTTAATGGCGTTGTCCTGCTGGCAGGGCAAACCCCGCGCGCCGACCTCAAGAACCTGGCCGAACAGGCTGCAGGTCAGGTCCAGCGGGTAAAAAAGGTGCATAACGAGCTGCAGGTGCTGCCGCCCTCCTCGTTGCTGGCGCGCAACAATGACGCCTGGCTGACCACCAAGATCAAGACCCAAATGCTCACCGACAGCAACATTCCCGGCTCGCGGATCAAGGTGATCACCGAGAACGGCATCGTTTACTTGCTCGGCCTGCTGACCCAACAGGAAGCCACCCGCGCCACCAACCTGGTGCAAGGTGTGTCGGGCGTGCAGAAAATCGTCAAGCTGTTCGAATACATCGACTGATTACCATCCTGTGGGAGCCGGCCTTGCCGGCGATGGGGCGCAACGCGTCCCTAGCTCTTACATTCAATCTGCCTAGGAAGTCCCCATGAAAAACGGCCTGCTGCCAACCCTGCTGATCGGCGCCTTCGCCACCCTGGCCGGCTGCTCCACCCCAAGCCTGATCACCCTCAACGACGGCCGCGAATTCCAGGCAGTCGACGCACCTCGCTTCGAACGCAGCTCGGGCTTCTACGAGTTCGAACAGCTGGATGGCAAAGTGACCCGCGTCAACAAGGACCAGGTCCGCACCATCAGCGACCTGTAAGCCAAGCGAGAGCACAAAAAAAGGCGATCCATGCGGATCGCCTTTTTTCTTACTTCACAACCTTCAGACTCGGACGCCCGCTGGGGCGTGGCGGCTGGCCACCAGCCGGCGGACCATCGTCATCCGGCTCAACGCCATCGTCCTCTTCATAGTCATCATCCTCAAGCACAGGCGGCTCAAGCTCGAAGACCATGCCCTGGCCGTTTTCCCGGGCGTAAATCCCGAGAATCGCACCGGCAGGCACGAACAGGGTATGAGCAACCCCGCCAAAGCGCCCCTCGAAGCTCACAGCCTCGTTATCCATGTGCAGGTGACGTACGGCACTGGGTGAGATATTCAAGACGATCTGGCCATCGCTGGCGAAGCCCTGGGGCACTTGTACCGCTGGGTACTCAGCGTTGACCAGCATATGCGGGGTGCAGTCGTTGTCCACGATCCACTCATAGAGTGCACGTACCAAATAGGGGCGACTGGAGTTCATCGACAGCTCCTTAAAACCTAGCGCATTTCACGTTCAGCAGCGGACAAGCTTGCCTGGAAAGCTTCGCGGGCAAACTGTCGCTCCATGTAATCGAGCAACGGCTTGGCCGGCCGCGGCAGTTCAATTCCCAACACTGGCAAACGCCAGAGTATGGGCAGTAGACAACAATCGACCAGACTTTGCTCCTCACTGAGGAAACACGGCTTGTCGGCAAACAACGGCGATACGCCGGTCAGGCTTTCGCGCAGCTCCTTGCGCGCCTGTACACGCGCCGCTTCCTTGCTGCGTGGGTCGAGAATCAAATCAACCAGTGCACACCAATCGCGCTGGATGCGATGGATCAGCAGCCGGCTGTTGGCTCGCGCTACCGGATAGACCGGCAACAGCGGTGGATGCGGATAACGCTCGTCGAGGTATTCCATCACCACGGTCGACTCGTACAACGCCAGGTCGCGATCGACCAGGGTCGGCACGCCGCCATAGGGGTTCACTTCGACCAGCTTGGGCGGCAAGCGTCCGGGATCGACATTGATGATCTCGACGCTGACACCCTTCTCGGCGAGAACGATGCGCACCCGATGAGAATAATGGTCAGCGGGGTCGGAGTAGCAGGCTAACCGGTTGGTCACGCCCATAGTGGTCCTCCTCGCGATGAAATTATAAAAGCTACAAATGCAAACGCGCCCTGCAGGTGCCTCCGTGTTCCGGAGGGCCCCCAGGGCGCGTTCAACTACCAGAAACTACTGCGTGATCAGTGCACGTCCTTCCAGTATTCGCGCTTGAGCAGGTAAGCGAATATGAAGAAGAAGGCCAGGTACAGTAACACGTAGGTACCGATGCGCTGGCTTTCCAGTTTGACCGGGTTGGCCGAGTAGGCCAGGAAGGTCACCAGATTCTTGACCTTCTCGTCGAACTGCTCTTCGGTCAGGGTACCGGATTTCGGCTCCACGGTCAGCTGGTCGCACGCTTCATGAGTCAATGGCGTGCCGGTCAACGGGTCGAATTGCTTCTTGCCATCGACCACCATCTGCACCTGTTTGCAGCCGATGACTTGGTTGCCTTGCAGGCCAACCAGCACGTTAGGCATGCCGACGTTCGGGAACACCTTGTTGTTCACACCATAAGGACGCGACTTGTCCTCATAGAAGCTGCGCAGGTAGGTGTACAGCCAGTCGGTGCCACGCACCCGAGCGACCAGGGTCAGGTCAGGCGGCGCGGCACCGAACCAGGTCTTGGCATCATCAGGCTTCATGCCGATTTTCATGTGGTCGCCAATCTTGGCGCCCGTGAACACCAGCTTCTCGAGCATCAGCTCGTGGGGAATACCCAAGTCGTCAGCAACACGCTCGTAACGCTGGAACTTGGCGCTGTGGCAACCCATGCAATAGTTGGCAAAGGTGCGCGCACCATCCTGCATGGCGGCCTTGTCGGTCAGATCGATATCAACCTTGTCCAGTGCCACGCCGGTTCCGGCCGCGAAGGTCAACGAGGGCATCACTGCCAGAATCAATACTGCAAATAGCTTTTTCATCAGCCAGTCACCCTTTCCGGAACCGGTTTGGTCTTCTCAAGCCGGGTGTAGAACGGCATCAGAAGGAAGTAGGCGAAATACAGGAAGGTGCATACCTGCGACAGCAGCGTACGGCCCGGGGTTGGCGCCAATACACCAAGCACGCCGAGGATCACGAACGAGACGCAGAACACCAGCAGCCAGGCCTTGCTCATCCAGCCCTTGTAGCGCATGGACTTGACCGGACTGCGGTCGAGCCATGGCAGCACGAACAGCACGGCAATCGCAGCGCCCATGGCGATAACACCGAGGAGCTTGTCTGGAACCGCCCGCAGGATCGCGTAGAACGGGGTGAAGTACCAGACCGGGGCAATGTGCTCAGGGGTCTTGAAAGCGTTGGCCTGTTCGAAGTTCGGTTTCTCCAGGAAGTAACCGCCCATTTCCGGGAAGAAGAACACCACCGCACAGAACACGAAGAGGAACACGACGACGCCGACGATATCCTTCACGGTGTAGTAAGGGTGGAAGGCAATGCCATCGAGCGGCACACCGTTCTCATCCTTGTGCTTCTTGATGTCGACGCCATCCGGGTTGTTCGAACCCACTTCGTGCAGTGCCAGGATGTGCAGCACCACCAGACCGAGAATAACGATAGGCAGGGCCACCACGTGCAAGGCGAAGAAGCGGTTCAGGGTGATACCGGAAATCAGGTAGTCACCACGGATCCACTGAGTCAGGTCATCGCCGATCACCGGAATCGCGCCGAACAGCGAGATGATCACCTGGGCACCCCAGTAGGACATCTGGCCCCAAGGCAGCAGATAGCCCATGAAGGCTTCCGCCATCAGCGCCAGGTAGATCAGCATGCCGAACACCCAGACCAGCTCACGCGGCTTCTGGTACGAGCCGTAGAGCAGACCGCGGAACATGTGCAGGTAGACGACAATGAAGAATGCCGATGCGCCGGTGGAGTGCAGGTAGCGCAAGATCCAGCCGTACTCGACGTCACGCATGATGTATTCGACCGAAGCAAACGCTTCTTCGGCCGACGGCGTGAAGCTCATGGTCAGCCAGACGCCAGTGACGATCTGGTTAACCAGCACCAGCAGTGCCAGAGAGCCGAAAAAGTAGAAGAAGTTGAAGTTCTTCGGTGCGTAGTACTTGCTGAGGTGGTCTTCCCACATCTTGGTCGCAGGGAAGCGGGCGTCAACCCAGTCCATGAACTTACTCATCACGCGTTCTCCTGATCGACGCCGACGACAATGATGTCGTCCGACTCATAAGAGTGCGGCGGCACTGGCAGATTGAGCGGCGCCGGCTGGGACTTGTAGACGCGACCAGCCAGGTCGTAGTGCGAACCGTGGCAAGGGCAGAAGTAACCGCCAACCCACTTGGGACCCAGGTCGACCGGAGCGACTTCAGGGCGGAAGGTTGGCGAGCAGCCCAAGTGGGTGCACAGACCGACCAACACCAGGATTTCCGGCTTGATCGCACGGTTTTCCGGGTTGACGTAAGTCGGTTGAACCGATGCCTTGGACTCAGGGTCGGAGAGGTCGCCAGCGATCTTCTTGAGGTTGCCGAGGATCTCTTCGGTGCGACGGACGATGAAGACCGGCTGGCCACGCCACTCAGCAATCATCTGCTGACCTGGCTCCACCTTGGCAATATTGACCTTCACCGGTGCACCTGCGGCTTTCGCCTTGGCACTGGGGAACCATGACCCCACGAACGGGACCGCAGCCCCCACCGCTCCTGCAGCACCCACCACGGATGTGGCTGCTACGAGGAAGCGACGCCGGCCTGCATTGACGCCGTCATTGCTCATTCAGTCCTCTCCCATCAGCTTTATGGCCTGTTACAACAGGCATCTACTAAGTAATTTCTGAACTGCTAAAAATTTGCCGCATGGTAATGAAAAGACCCTGCTCTGACAAGGTGATTAGCCCGTGACCATAGCGCAATCCCTTGTAGCTCTTGACTTGCGTCTATGCGGCAAGTTGTCACAGTAAAGAACAGCATAGTTATTCAAGACATAAAAAAAGCCCGGTTCCACAAGGAACCGGGCTTTTTTTGAACGCCGAAGCGAAATTAACGCTTGGAGTACTGAGGACGCTTACGTGCTTTACGCAGACCCACTTTCTTACGCTCGACTTCACGAGCGTCACGGGTAACGAAGCCAGCTTTGCGCAGAGCGCTACGCAGGGTTTCGTCGTAGTCCATCAGTGCACGGGTGATACCGTGACGGATTGCACCGGCCTGGCCGCTGACACCACCACCGATAACGGTGACGTAGATGTCGAACTTTTCGGTGGTTTCGGTCAGTTCCAGCGGCTGGCGTACTACCATGCGCGCGGTTTCACGACCGAAGAACACGTCCAGAGAACGGTTGTTGATGGAGATGTTACCGGTACCTGGACGCAGGAAAACGCGAGCGGTTGCGGTCTTGCGACGGCCAGTGCCGTAATTTTGAGTCGCCGACATAATGAACTATTCCGTTAAATCTTCAGTTCTTGGGGCTGCTGAGCAGTATGAGGGTGAGCAGCGCCCGCATAGACTTTCAGCTTACGGTACATGTCGCGACCCAGTGGGTTTTTAGGCAGCATGCCTTTAACCGCGGTCTCGATCACGCGCTCTGGGGCCTTGGCGATCAACTTCTCGAAGTTGATTTCCTTGATACCGCCCGGGAAGCCGGAGTGGGAGTAGTACATTTTGTCCGTGGTCTTGGCGCCAGTTACACGGATCTGCTCGGCGTTGATGACGACGATGTAGTCACCGGTATCAACGTGAGGAGTGTATTCTGGTTTGTGCTTGCCACGCAGACGGGTAGCGATTTCGGTAGCCAGACGACCCAGGGTCTGACCAGCGGCGTCAACTACGAACCAGTCGCGCTTTACTGTTTCCGGTTTAGCAGTAAAAGTTTTCATTCTTTATAGCCTCAGGGGCCGCCCAGCGAAAATAAGACGGCGGATCTTACTGGATAGTGCGCACCTTGACAAGTCAAGGACACAGCCGCACACGGACGCTATCGGGGGCTCGGGTCAGCGCGTCCAATATTCGGCAGGGTTCTACTATGAAGCGGGGCATCACTCCCACAACACTGAGAGGGGCTGAATTATCCAGATTGCGAAAAAAAATTCAACCTGCTTTTATGCTTCTTTTGTCAGGGACACACCAATGGACTACCGCCAGCTGGGCCGCACCGACCTCAATGTCAGCGCTCTGTGCCTGGGTACCATGACCTGGGGCGAGCAGAATGAACAGGCCGAGGCGTTCACCCAGATCGAACGCGCCAAGGCCGCCGGGATCAATTTCATCGACACTGCCGAGATGTATCCGGTGCCTCCCCGCCCGGAAACCTATGCCGCCACCGAGCGCATCATCGGCAACTGGTTCAAGGCCCGCGGCGATCGCGCCGACTGGATCCTGGCGAGCAAAGTCGCAGGCCCGGGCAACGGCATCAGCCACATCCGCGACGGCCAACTCAAACACAACCGCCAGCATATCGTCGCCGCCCTGGACGACAGCCTCAAACGCCTGCAAACCGACTGGATCGACCTCTACCAACTGCACTGGCCGGAGCGCAGCACCAACTTCTTCGGTAAGCTAGGCTACCAACACCTGCCCCAAGATCACTTCACCCCACTGGAAGAAACCCTGGAAGTGCTCGACGAGCAGGTCAAGGCCGGCAAGATTCGTCATATCGGCCTGTCCAACGAAACCCCGTGGGGCACCATGAAGTTCCTGCAGCTGGCCGAGAGCCGTGGCTGGAGCCGCGCGGTGTCGATCCAGAACCCCTACAACCTGCTCAACCGCAGCTTCGAAGTGGGCCTGGCGGAAATCGCCATCCGTGAGCAGTGCGGCTTGCTGGCGTACTCGCCGCTGGCCTTTGGCATGCTCTCGGGCAAGTACGAAGACGGGGCGCGGCCAGCGCAAGGTCGCTTGACCCTGTTCAACCGCTTCTCGCGCTATTCCAACCCGCAAACCGTGGCGGCCTGCAGCCGCTATGTAAAGCTCGCCCGCGAGCACGGCCTGGACCCGGCACAGATGGCCCTGGCGTTTGTCACCCGTCAGCCCTTCGTGACCAGCAACATCATCGGCGCGACCACCCTGGAGCAACTGGACAGCAACCTCGCCAGCTTCGATCTCAAGCTCTCTGACGAGCTGTTGGCTGCCATTGAGGCCATTCATCAGGACCAGCCCAACCCGGCGCCCTGAGTCGCGGGAACCGAGGGTAGACACAACGGCCAAAAAATAAGACGATCCAGCCGGTGATTGACCACTCTACCCTATAAGAATAAAGAAAATGATGTTTACCCAACCCAGCGCCTCCTTGCGCCGCGTCAGTATCCTGGCCATCGACAACGTCTTCGCTTCCACGCTGATGCAGGCCAAAGACTTCTTCCACCTGGCCAGCTTGCGCTACGGCAAACAATTGGGCCTGGGCTTGAAACCCATGTTCGAGACTCGCCTGGTCAGCCCTGACGGCGAGCCGGTGCGTAGCTTCAGTGATGTCCTGCTACCGGTGGACAGCGGCCTGGAACAGGCCGATGTGATCATCCTGCCGGCCTTCTGGGACGATTTCGATGCCATCTGCCAGCGCTACCCACAGGTCTTGCCCTGGTTACGCGAACAGCACGCCCGCGGCGCGGTGCTCTGCGGCGAAGCCAGTGGTGTATTCTGGCTGGCCGAGGCCGGCCTGCTTGATGGCAAGGAAGCGACTACCTACTGGCGCTTCTTCAACCAGTTTGCCGAACGCTTCCCCAATGTCAGCCTGAATCAGGACAAGCACCTGACCGACGCCGACAACCTCTATTGCGCAGGCGGTACCACCTCGGCCTGCGACCTGTACATCTACCTGATTGAGCGCTTCTGCGGCGCCAATGTTGCCCAGGCGGTCGCCCGCGACATCCTCTACGAGGTGCAGCGCAACTACACCCCGGGGCGTATGGGATTTGGTGGCCAGAAGCTGCACCAGGATCTGATCATCCTGCAGATCCAGCAGTGGCTTGAAGAACACTTTGCCGACAAGTTCCGTTTCGAAGATGTCGCGCGCAATCACGGCATGAGCATCCGCAACTTCATGCGTCGCTTCCAGAGCGCGACCGGTGACAAGCCGTTGCATTACCTGCAACGCCTGCGCATCGAAACGGCCAAGGGCTTGCTGTCAGGCACGCGCAAAAGCATCAAGACCATCAGCTACGAGGTCGGTTATGACGATGCGAGTTTCTTTGCCCGGTTGTTCAGACAGCACACGGAGTTGTCGCCGAATCAGTATCGGCAGCAGTTTATGCAGGAGGCCTAAGGGCCTCCTCAGCTGCAAGCTGTAAGCTTCAAGCGGCAAGTAAGATCAAGAGCTGATCGCGTATTGCTTGCCTCCACTTGCAGCTTGAAGCTTGAAGCTTGAAACTTGCAGCTGCTTCTATGGCCTATGCGCCCGCGACAGGAATTCGTGGGATTGCATTTCCAGCAAACGGCTGAGGGTCCGCTGGAATTCGAAGGTCAGGCGACCCCCGGTGTACAAATCCTTGAGCTCAACTTCAGCCGAGATGATCAGCTTGACGTTGCGGTCATAGAATTCGTCGACCATGTTGATGAAACGCCGGGCGATGTCATCGGTGGCCACGCTCATCTGCTCAACGTCGCTAAGCAGCACGGCATGAAAGATCTTGCCCAGTTCGATGTAATCGTTCTGGCTACGCGGGCCGTCGCACAGCTCACGGAAATCGAACCAGGCGACGTCATCACAGGTGCGCAAGGCACGGATTTCACGGTTTTCGATCATCAGTACATCGTTTTCCACCGCCTGGGTACACTCTGGCGTCAGCGCCTTGAAGCTCTTGCGCAAACTTTCGTGTGCCGCAGCATCCAGCGGGAAGTGGAACAGTTCGGCCTGCTCCAGGTGACGCAGGCGATAGTCGACGCCGCTGTCGACGTTGACGATTTCGGTGTTCTGCTTGATCAGGGCGATCGCCGGCAGGAAGCGTGCACGCTGCAGGCCGTCCTTGTACAAGCCATCAGGAACGATGTTGGAGGTGGCCACCAGGGTCACGCCGTTCTTGAACAGCTCCTCCATCAAGGTGCCGAGGATCATCGCGTCGGTAATGTCGGAGACGAAGAATTCGTCGAAGCAGATAACGCGCGCCTCGTCGGAAAAACGCTTGGCGATGACGGTCAGCGGGTTCTTCTCGCCCTTGAGGGTTTTCATTTCCTCATGCACGCGCTTCATGAAGCGATGGAAGTGCGTCCGCACCTTCTGCTTGAACGGCAGCGCCTCGAAGAAAGTATCGACCAGGTAGGTCTTGCCGCGCCCTACCCCACCCCAGAAATACAAGCCTTTGACCGGTGCCTGCGCCTTCTTGCCGAACAACTTGCCGAACACGCCAGGCTTGTTGTTCTGCGCCGCGATCAGATCGTCGTACAGGCGCTGCAGATGACGCACCGCTGTTTCCTGCGCCGCATCATGGAAGAATTCGGGACGTTTCAGATCTGCTTGATATCGTTCTAGGGGCGTCATAATTCGTTAGCAAGGTAACAAAAACGGGCCGTCACTGTAGCGACGGCCCTGGAGAATGGCAATCAGACTTGCGTCAGACCGTTTAGTCTTGCTGCGGTTGCAACGCTACACGCAGGCTGTCGATAGCGGCATCGCGTGCAGCCTCATCGGCAAGCTCCGGGCCGTCGGCAACGCACTGACCTTCCAGCCACAGGCTGAAGCCCAGGCCTTCAGCACGCACGTCCAGCTCACCGCCCTGTTGCAACTGCTTACTCACCGCGCCAGCAGTCTTGCCATCGGCGAAATTGCGCGACAGCAGCAATTGCTCGCCGTCGGCGGCCAGCAGGCGGAAGCGGAAGCTGCCGTCGTCTTCACGGAAGCTGACAAAGCGCGCGGCCTTGGCCGCCTTCTTCTTCACCTGGGCAGGCCCCTGCTCGATGCTGCGGAACGAACGCAGGCCAACCGCTTCACGCAGTTGCTCAAGAAACGGCGTGGCCACCTTGCGGGCTTTTTGCGCACCGGCCAGCAAGATGTCTTCAAGATCGGCCGGACGGCTGATCAGCTGGTGATAACGCTCGCGAGGCTCGCTCAACTGGCCATCGAGCAACTGGAACAAACGCTGCTTGGCTTCGCCCCAGCCCAGCCCTTGCAGCAGTTCACTGCGGAACTCGTCGGCTTGTGCCAGGGTAGCGAAGGCCTGGAACAGGGTGAACAGGTGCGAGTTGTCCGGGTCTTTGGCTTCACCCGGAGCGCGCGAGTCGGTGACGATACGCGAGATGGCATCTTTCATGTCCTTGGCGCTGGTGAACAACGGGATGGTGTTGTCATAGCTCTTGGACATCTTGCGCCCGTCAAGACCTGGCAAGGTCGCCACGCTCTCTTCGATCAGCGCTTCGGGCATGGCAAAGAATTCCTTGCCCTGGCCGAACAGGTGGTTGAAGCGCTGGCCGATGTCGCGGGCCATCTCCACGTGCTGGATCTGGTCACGACCGACCGGCACCTTGTTGGCATTGAACATCAGAATGTCGGCGGCCATCAGCACCGGATAGCTGTACAGGCCCATGCTGATGCCGGCATCCGGGTCTTCACCGCTCTCGACGTTCTTGTCCACCGAGGCTTTGTAGGCGTGTGCACGGTTAAGCAAGCCCTTGGCCGCGACGCAGGTCAGCAGCCAGGTCAGCTCGGGAATTTCGGGGATGTCGGACTGGCGATAGAAAGTCACTCGTTCCGGGTCCAGGCCACCGGCCAGCCAGGTCGCGGCGATTTCCAGACGCGAGCGCTGGATGCGCTGCGGGTCATCGCATTTGATCAGGGCGTGGTAGTCGGCCAGGAAGTAGAACGAGTCGACACCTGGCTCACGGCTGGCGAGAATCGCCGGGCGAATGGCACCGGCGTAGTTGCCCAGGTGAGGCGTGCCCGTGGTGGTGATACCGGTAAGGATGCGCGTAGTCATGGGTAATCGCTTATCAGGCTTGTATCAGTTCGAAAGGCGCGGCAGCACCAGTTCCTTGAGGTCGGTGAGCTTGCCATGGAAAAAGTGTCCGCATTCTGCCACTTTCAGCAGCTCATGGGGGCGCGTGAGTGCGTCAGACCAGTCGTAGACCCGCTGCGGATCAATCACTTCGTCGGTTTCCGGCTGGATCACGCTGAGGGCGCAGGCCTGTGGCAAGGCGTCGTGATCCTTCAGGCGCATCACCGCTGGGGCGACCATGAACAGTTGCTTGAGCGCCACTCCCTGAGCCTCCAGGCGGCCGCCAAGGCTGGCGGCGACAAAGCCACCGAAGGAAAAACCCATCAGCGTCAGGGGCAGATCTGCATGCTGTGCCAGCAGCCAGGTAGCTGCGGCCTGAGCATCGTCCACTTCACCGCTGCCCATGTCATGGCTGCCGGCACTGGCGCCGACGCCGCGGTAATTGAAGCGCAAGGTAATGTAACCGGCATCGCGGGCAGTGCGTTGCAGCATCGACACCACTTTGTTGGTCATGGTCCCGCCCTGCACCGGGTTGGGGTGACACAGCAGCACCACGCCGCGTGGCTCGGCGACATCCAGGTACAGGGCTTCCAGTTGGCCGACCGGGCCATCGATGAATACGGGGGTTTCGCGGATAAGCAAGGATAAACTCCGTGACCTCGGAAAGGGTCGACTCGTCTAGCTGAATGATTCTGTCTGAGATATTTGCGATCGTTCGCGGTATACAGCGCAGGTCCGAGCCGTTAACGTAAAGCAAAGCCGTTTATAGAGGAAGGACTCGTGGAACTCTCGCTCTTAGTTTGGTTGTTGCCGACCCTGGCCCTCGTCGTGGGTGTCGTCGTTGGTTTCCTGGTCGCCCGTCTGCTGCCCAATGCCGCGCCGAGCAGCACCCAGCGGCAGTTGGATGATATCCAGGAACGCTTCGACAGCTACCAGAATGAGGTGGTTACCCACTTCAACAGCACGGCTGCACTGGTCAAGAAACTGACTCAAAGTTACCAGGAAGTTCAGGACCACCTGGCCGAAGGCGCCAACCGCCTGGCCCTGGACGAACTGACCCGCCAGCGCCTGCTGGCCTCACTGCACTCGGAAGCGGCCCAGGCTCCGCGTGATCGCCTGACTCCACCCAAGGACACCGAGGTGCCACGCGACTACGCACCAAAAGCGCCGAACTCGCCAGGCATGCTCGATGAGCATTACGGGCTCAAGCGCTGAAAACACAAACCCCGCCGATTGGCGGGGTTTTTTTATGGTTCTTCACGGAATCTCGAGATCAATCGGCCAAGGGCTTTCTCTGTTCGCCCCTGCATTCGGTGGAGATGACCAAGGAGTTGGTGGCCGCTGCTAGCCGTTCCAAGGCGCCGCGCCCGCCCTTTGGCCATAACGCTCCAAGGCCTGATCCAGCACTCGCCGCTCAAGCCCACCCTGACGCACCAGGCTATGCAAACTGGCCAGCACGATACTGAAGCGGTCCACTTCGAAAAACCGCCGTAACTGCTGACGGGTATCACTGCGGCCAAAACCATCGGTACCCAGCGTGGTGTAAGGCGCCTGCACATACTCCGCAATCAACTGTGGCCAGGCACGCACGTAGTCAGTGGCGGCAATCACCGGCGCACTGCCGTTCAGGCAGCGCTCGACATGGCTGACCTCAACATGGCCCTGCCCTAGCCGACTGGCGCGATCAACATCCCGCGCCTCTCGCGCCAATTCGCTGAAGCTGGTGACGCTGAACACTTCACTCGCAATCTGCCAATCACTGGCCAGCAACTCACTGGCAGCAATGACCTCGCGCAAAATCGCACCCGAGCCAAGCAAGCGCACCTGCCCTTGAGCATCCGCTACCCGCTGTTCGACATAACGGTACATGCCGCGCAACACCTCTTCATGCACCTGCGCTGGCAGGGAAGGCTGTGGATAGTTTTCGTTCATGATCGCCACATAGTGAAACTCGTCGCGCTGCTCGCTGAGCATGCGCCGCGCGGCATGCTCGAGAATCACCGCCAGCTCGCCGGCAAAGCACGGCTCCCAGGCCCGGCAGTTGGGCACCATCGAGGCCATCACCAGGCTCGAACCATCCTGGTGCTGCAAACCCTCCCCGCCCAACGTCGTGCGCCCGGCCGTAGCGCCCAGCAGCAAACCGCGGGCACGCTGGTCGGCGGCCGCCCAGATCAGGTCGCCGACACGCTGGAAGCCAAACATCGAGTAATAGATGTACACCGGCAGCATCGGCTCACCGTGTACCGCGTAGGAAGTTGCCGCTGCGACCCAGGAGGAAATCGCCCCTGCCTCGGTAATGCCTTCTTCAAGCAGTTGGCCATCGCGGGCTTCTTTGTACGACAGCAGCGAGCCGGCGTCCTCAGGCTCATAGCATTGGCCCTGAGGTGAGTAGATGCCGATTTGACGGAACAGGCTGGCCATGCCGAAGGTACGCGCCTCATCGGCGACGATCGGCACCACGCGCGGCCCCAGTTCCGGTGCCTTTAGCCAAGCGCTGAGCATGCGCACCGCAGCCATGGTGGTGGACATTTCCTTGCCATCAGCCTGCAAGGCAAAACCGCCCATCGTCTCCAGCGCGGGCACCGGTACCGAGGGAGCGTCGGCGCGTCGAGCAGGCAATGGGCCTCCGAGTGTTGTGCGGCGCTCACGCAAATAACGCATTTCCGGGCTGTCGTCGGCCGGGCGGTAAAACTGCAGTTGCTCGACCTGAGTGTCGCTGAGCGGTAGATGAAAGCGATCACGAAACGCCAGCAAAGCCTGCACGTCGAGCTTCTTGGCCTGGTGTGCAGTCATCCGCGACTCACCGGCGCTGCTCATGCCATAACCTTTCTTGGTCTTGGCCAGAATCACCGTCGGCCGCCCTTTGCAGGCCTTGGCCGCAGCGAAGGCGGCGTACAGCTTGCGAAAATCGTGACCACCGCGCTTGAGCGCGTTGATCTCGGCAGAGCCCATGTGTTCGACCAGTTTCTGCAGGGCCGGATGCTGGTTGAAGAAGTGTTCAAGGTTGTAGGCGCCGTCCTTGGCACCGAGGTTCTGGAACTGGCCATCGGGTGTCGCCGCCAGTTGACGTAACAAGACGTGCTCACTGTCGCGGGCAAACAATGCATCCCACTCCGAGCCCCAGAGCACCTTGATCACATTCCAGCCAGCACCACTGAACAGTGCCTCAAGCTCCTGAATGATCTGACCGTTGCCACGTACCGGGCCATCCAGGCGCTGCAGGTTGCAGTTGACCACAAAGGTGAGGTTATCCAGCTGTTCACGCGCCGCCAGGGTCAGGCCGGCAATGGATTCCGGTTCATCCATCTCGCCGTCACCGAACACGCCCCAGACATGCCGGGCGCTGGTGTCGAGCAGTTGGCGGTTGTGCAGGTAGCGCATGAAGCGCGCCTGGTAGATGGCATTGATCGGCCCGATGCCCATTGACCCTGTTGGAAATTGCCAGAAATCGGGCATCAACCAAGGGTGCGGGTAAGAGCACAGGCCATTGCCTGCGACCTCCTGGCGGTAACTGGCCAATTGCTCGGCACTGAGCCGCCCTTCAAGAAACGCCCGCGCATAAATGCCTGGCGCCGAATGCGGTTGGAAGAACACCAGGTCGGCGGTTCGTGGCCCGGCCCCGGACTCACCGCGAAAGAAATGCTGAAAGCCGACCTCGAAAATTTCCGCTGCCGAGGCATAACTGGCGATGTGCCCGCCCAGGTCACCATAGGCGTGGTTGGCGCGCATCACCATGGCCAGGGCGTTCCAGCGCAGCAGGCTGGTGATCCGCTCATCAAGCTCCAGATCGCCGGGGTAGCCCCCCTGCTGCTCCACAGACAAGGTATTGCGGTACGCCGAAAAAGCCTGCACGCCGCGCTCCACGCCCAGTTCGCGGGCATGAGCTTCTAGCTGTTCAAGCAGAAACCGCGCGCGTTCAGGGCCGCAGTGCTGCAGGGTCGAATCCAGAGCGTCGAGCCATTCGGCGGTTTCACCCGGATCACTGTCAGCCTGTGGATCGTCACCGAGGCGCTGCGGTACACCCTCACCTGACACAAGGCTCATCATTGCCACCATTGCGTTGACCTCTTCCTTGGCGGTTTCAGGCACAGGCCTTGAGGGCCTGCTCGATATCGGCCAGCAGGTCTTCGATATCTTCAAGACCGACCGACAGCCGGACCAAACCTTCGGAGATGCCGTATTGCGCACGCTCCTCAGGGGTATAGCTGGAATGGGTCATGCTTGCCGGGTGCTGGGCCAGGGATTCAGCATCGCCGAGACTGACGGCACGGCTGAACAACTGCAGGGCATTCATGAAGCGGCGACCGGCGCTGATCCCGCCCTTGAGTTCGAAGGCGATCATGCCGCCAGGCAAACGCATCTGCCGCTGGGCCAAATCGTATTGAGGGAAATTGGTCAGGCCGGGATAATTGATCAGCTCCACTGCAGGATGCTGCAGCAGGTACTCAGCAATTGTCTGGGCGTTGCTGCAATGGCGTTCCATGCGCAAGGCCAGGGTTTTCATGCCACGCATCAGCAACGCGGCGTCTTGCGGTGACATGACCGCGCCGGTCATGTCTTTGAGCCCTTCGAGTCGCACCCGATCAACCAGCGCCTTGCGCCCGACCACCAGGCCGGCCGTAATGTCGCCATGGCCGCTGAGGTATTTGGTCGCCGAATGCACCACCAGGTCGGCGCCCAGTTCCAGCGGGCGCTGCAGGTACGGCGTGCAGTAGGTGCTGTCGACCACCACGGTGATGTCGCGCTGGTGGGCAAGTTTCGCTACCGCGGCGATATCGGCCATCTGCATGTTCGGGTTGGCCGGGGTTTCGAAGTAGATCACTTTGGTGTGTTCGCTGATCGCGTTTTCCAACGCTTGCAGGTCGGTCATATCGATATGCCGGACCTTGACCCCGAACTCACCGATACCGTGGTGCAGGAAGGCAAAGGTACAACCATACAAGGTACGCCCAACCAACACTTCATCACCGGGTCGTAGCAGGGTCCATAACGTGGCAGTGATCGCGCCCATTCCCGACGCCAGTGCCAGCCCGGCTTCCCCCCCCTCAAGCGAAGCCATGCGCTCTTCCAGCAAGGCCAGAGTGGGGTTGGAAATACGTGTATAGAAATATCCGCCCTGCTCGCCGGCAAAGCAGGCTGCGCCGTACTCAACCGTAGGAAATGCGAACGTGGCGGTCTGGTAGACCGGCGGAACCAGTGAGCCGTGGTTGGCCAATGGGTCGTAACCGTGGTGGATGGCACGGGTAGCAAAACCTGAATCCTTGGTGGAGCCGCTCATGACAACAGCCTCTTGTGGTTTGTTATAAGCTTATGCCACTGAGGTGCTGATTTTTTTCCAAATACAACCACTGCTGACGGTGGTTATTAACAAGAAAACCACGAATTCAGGCCACGGAGGGCAAATCATGCCTACCGCCATCGACCGTACCGACCGCGCCCTATTGGCGGCCCTGCAAGACAACGCGCGACTGACCATTTCCGAGCTGGCCGATACTGTCGCGCTGACCACTTCGCCGTGCTGGCGGCGGGTCAAACTGCTTGAAGAGAACGGCTACATCACCGGCTACCAGGCCGTGCTTTCACCCAAGGCATTGGGCTTTGGCGTGACGGCGTTCGTCAGCATCATGATGGACTCGCATTCCAAAGACATGGCCCGGGCCTTTGAGCAGCGGCTGATGGAAATTCCCGAGATCGTCGCCTGCCACAACATCTCTGGGCGTTATGACTTCTTGCTGGAGATTCTGGCGCGGGACCTGGAGTCGTTTGGTGAGTTTGCCAGGGAGGTGCTGCAAACCTTGCCAGGGGTGAAGGAGATCTACTCGAGCTTCTCGTTCAAGGCGGTGAAGGAGAAGCGGGTGATTCCGGTGTCGGAGAAGCATATTTGAATACAAACACGACCATCTGGAAAAACATTTGTAGATACTCATGCTCACCGGGAGAGTGACATCTTACGTAAAAGCCGCTTTGGCCTACAGTGAAATGGGAAGCATAGATATTTCCTCACTACTCGCACCGAGAGATCATTGCACCCTCCCGGCGCGAGGCAGTGACACCAAACGATATATATTGATTATTATCACAATTACCTTGTCCGCATGCAGCAATGGACGATTTACGCTAACCGAACCACTTTACGAACGACAATTCAAATGTGATATGGACAAAAATATGCAACTGTGCAACAGAGACAACTAAAAATCCCAAGTATAGACTGAAAAATTAAAGAGCTCTTTGTAAGGCTTAGGTTTTGGGATCCGTCCTGGAACAAAATCGGTCCGCGCCCAACGGACATCAACTGATCGCTGATCATATATGACCAGACTCCCATCATCCCGAAGAACCAGGCAGTTATTGTACCAATAGGTTTTATCACTCGCATGAGTGCTCTCGGCTATCTATAACCTTCCTCTGGAAGAATCATATAAATAACCAGAGTTACTCACTACAAAGTGTGTTTTTTCGCGCATCTTCTTTCTATTGATCAGTCTTACTGAACGGCTATCTAGCATCAGCCACCCAGATCAGTTTTCCATCCTGCTCAACCATTAAGTTTCCGTCAGATCTCAAGCGGCAATAATATCTTCCATTTTCGGATCTCAGAAACTGACCTGGCGAAAGCGTTTGATTAGGGGGTAGGAGCATTGAGCCTGTGCTCTGAAAGTTGGTGTACTTAACAGGCATTGCGAACCTCATCATTTATTCAATGAGATTTCAAAATACGGCTCAGCTGAAAAATACTGCGGTAAACATATACTTCACCACCTGCACAGGTACTTTTGTCTTGACAACAAAAAACCCCACCAAGGTGGGGTTTTTTGTTCATCCGCAATGCTTAGATCGCGCCACGCTTACGCAGCAGCTCCAGCACCTGCTTGACACCCTCTTCCACGCTGACGTTCTGGGTATCGACCACCAGGTCGGCATCCAGCGGCACGTCATACGGGAAGCTTTCGCCAGGGATGTTGTCGCCACCAGCAGCATACAAGCCCTGCGGGTCGCGTTCACGGCAGGCCATTGGCGAGGCCTGGACGTATACGGTGATCAGACGCTCCTTGCCGATCAGGGCCTTGGCCTGTTCACGGCCTTCGGCATCCGGGGCAACGAAGGCAGCCAGGGTCAGCAGGCCAGCTTCGTTGAACTGACGCGCCACGTGAGCAGCACGACGCCAGTTCTCGGTACGCCCGGCACGGTCCTGTGGCAGACCTTTGTTCAGGTCGTGACGCAGGTTCTGGCCATCGAGCACATACACTGCACGGCCCATGTCAAACAGTTTGCGCTCCACCGCGTAAGCCAAGGTGCTCTTGCCCGCGCCCGACAGGCCGCTGAACAGCACGGTGGCCGGTTGCTGGCCAAAACGCAGGGCACGCTCTGCAGTGTCAACGTGAGCCAGCTTGCCGTGCTGACCGACGGTGCCGTGTGGCACTACCGGAGGCGCGATGATCATGCCGGCACCCACGGTGCCGTTGGTCAGGCGGTCGATGACAATGAAGGCACCGGTGGTGCGGTTGCTGTCATAGCCGTCCAGGGCGATCGGCGCGTCGAGGCTGACCTTGACCTTGCCGATTTCATTCAGTTGCAGAGCACTGGCAGCGCCCTGCTCCAAGGTGTTCACATCAACCTTGTGAGCGATGCTGGCAATCGAGCCCGGCACATAGCTGGTGGCGCGCTTGATGTCGTATTTCTTGCCCGGCAACATCGGCTCTTCAGCCATCCACACCAGCATGGCGTCGAACTGATCGGTTACCTGCGGAACGTTGTCGGCATGTACCAGCAGATCGCCACGGGAGATGTCGATTTCATCTTCCATGGTCAGGGTCACGGCCTGGCCTGGGCCGGCGTTTTCCAGCTCACCTTCGAAGGTGACAATGGATTTGACCCGGCTGCTCTTGCCCGATGGCAGCACGACGATCTCGTCGCCCTTGTGCACCACGCCACTGGCCAGGGTGCCGGCAAAGCCACGGAAGTTCAGGTTCGGACGGTTGACGTACTGCACCGGGAAACGCAAGTCGGTAAAGTTGCGATCGGCAGCCACTTCAACGGTCTCGAGGATTTCCATCAGCGCCGGGCCGGTGTACCACGGCGAACGCTCGCTGCGGTTGACCACGTTGTCGCCCTTGAGCGCCGACATCGGCACAAAGTGCAGGCTGCTCGGGGCCATGTTGATGGCTTCGGCAAACTGCAGGTAGTCGGCCTTGATGCTGTCGAACACGCCCTCATCGAAGCCCTTGAGGTCCATCTTGTTCACCGCCACGACGATGTGCTTGATGCCCAACAGGGAAGCGATGTAGCTGTGGCGACGGGTCTGGGTCTGCACGCCGTAACGGGCATCGACGAGGATGATCGCCAGGTCACAGGTGGAGGCACCGGTGGCCATGTTGCGGGTGTACTGCTCGTGGCCTGGGGTGTCGGCGATGATGAATTTGCGTTTGGCGGTGGAGAAGTAGCGGTAGGCCACATCAATAGTGATGCCCTGCTCCCGCTCAGCCTGCAGGCCGTCGACCAGCAACGCCAGGTCGATATCGTCACCGGTAGTGCCGACTTTCTTCGAATCGCGGGTGATGGCTTCCAGATGGTCTTCGTAGATCATCTTCGAGTCGTGCAGCAGGCGCCCGATCAGGGTGCTCTTGCCGTCATCAACGTTCCCGCAGGTCAAAAAGCGCAGCAGTTCTTTACGTTCGTGCTGGGCCAGGTAAGCGAGGATATCCTCGCTGATCAATTCCGATTGGTGCGACATGGTCTGACCCTAACTTAGAAATAGCCTTGACGTTTTTTGTCTTCCATCGAGCCTGCGCCATCGTGGTCGATGACTCGGCCCTGACGCTCGGACGTACGGGTCAGGAGCATTTCCTGAATGATGTCCGTAAGGCTTTCGGCCTCGGACTCCACCGCCCCCGTCAACGGGTAGCAGCCAAGGGTACGGAAGCGAACTTTCTTTTTGACGATGCGGGCTTTTTCTTCATCCGAGAGGTGCTCAAGGATGCGCTGGTCATCGATCATGATCAGGGTGCCGTTCTTCTCGATCACTTCGCGCTCGGCAGCGAAGTACAGCGGCACAATCGGGATGCCTTCGAGGTAGATGTACTGCCAGATGTCCAGCTCGGTCCAGTTCGACAGCGGGAAGACGCGAATCGATTCGCCCTTGTTGACTTTGCCGTTGTAGACGTTCCACAGCTCCGGGCGCTGGTTTTTCGGGTCCCAGCGGTGCTTGCTGTCGCGGAACGAGTACACACGTTCTTTGGCCCGCGACTTCTCTTCGTCGCGCCGCGCACCACCGAAGGCAGCATCGAAGCCGTACTTGTCGAGCGCCTGCTTGAGGCCCTCGGTCTTCATGATGTCGGTGTGTTTGGCACTGCCGTGAGTGAACGGGTTGATGCCCTGGGCAATGCCGTCCGGGTTCACGTGAGTGATCAACTCCAGGCCCATTTCCTCGACCATCTTGTCGCGGAAGCTGTACATCTCCTGGAATTTCCACTGGGTGTCGACGTGCATCACCGGAAACGGCAACTTGCCCGGAAAGAAGGCTTTGCGTGCCAGGTGCAGCATCACGGCCGAATCCTTGCCGATCGAGTACAGCATCACCGGGTTATCGAACTCAGCGGCCACCTCACGAATGATGTGGATGCTCTCCGCCTCCAACTGTTTCAAATGCGTCAGTTTGTCGACCATGGCTACTCACGGATATACGATCTTATGGACGGCCAGCGGGCCGTGTTCGAGCGGGTCACTTTATCACAGCACTCGAGTCTATCCAGGCAGCCAACTAGAACGAAACAGTATAAGAATATGCCCTGCCGTTTTAGCCTCAGATCGGGTTCGGACAGTCGATAAACAGGTGCTCCAGGGCGAAACGCCGGGCCAGATAGTCGCCCAATGCCTGCACGCCGTAGCGCTCAGTGGCATGGTGACCGGCGGCGATAAAACTGATGCCGTTTTCCCGGGCGCTGTGGAAGGTCTGCTCCGACGCTTCGCCACTGAGGAACAGGTCGACACCGGCAGCAATCGCCTGATCGATGTAGCCCTGCCCGCCACCGGTACACCAGCCAACCCGGCGAATGACTTGATCACCCTCGATCAACAGCGGTTCGCGGCCCATGACCTCTTGCACCTTGCGGGCAAAGTCGCGCGCCGACATCGGCTCGGCCAATGAACCGACCAGGCCGACGACACGCAGGTTGTCCGGGTCGAGCGGGCCCTCGACGGTAATGTCGAGCTGGCGCGCCAACTGGACGTTGTTGCCCACTTCCGGGTGCAGATCCAGTGGCAGGTGATAGGCCAGCAAACTCAGGTCATTGTTGAGCAAGGTCTTCAGACGACGTTGCTTCATGCCGGTGATGCACGGGTTCTCGCCTTTCCAGAAATAGCCATGGTGCACCAGCACCAGGTCGGCATCGGCTTCGACCGCCGCGTCCAGCAGCGCTTGGCTGGCCGTGACGCCACTGACGATGCGGGTGACTTGCGGCCGCCCTTCTACCTGCAGGCCATTAGGGCAGTAATCCTGGATTTTTGCGCTGCCAAGGTAGCGTTCGGCTTCCTCGACCAGGGTGCTCAGGGCAACAGCCATGAAAAGACTCCTCAAATTCGCAGTTCAGCGCGGCACAAGGCCCCGTATAATGACCGCCATTATGGGCCGTCGCCGGGTTTGGGGAAACCGACGGCGGTTGCCTGGGGGCCCGCACGCTGTAGCAATGGCTCGACGCGATTTAACAGTTCCTGCACGGCTTCTGCCGCAGTATGATCGCGCGCGCTCGCTCCCACGCAGTTATACGGCCCTCTGCCCACTCCCAGGATTCGTTCAATGTTCAAGGCTTTGCGTTACTTTGGCTGGCCGCTGCTGGTCGGCGTGTTGATCGCCATGCTGATCATCCAGCGCTTTCCGCAATGGGTCGGTTTGCCCAGCCAGGACGTCAACCTGCAACAGGCACCGCAAACCTCGCGCATCATGCAGGGCCCAGTGTCTTATGCCGACGCGGTGAGCATTGCCGCCCCCGCGGTAGCCAACCTGTACACCACCAAGGTGGTCAACAAGACCGCTCACCCGCTGTTCGAAGATCCGCAGTTCCGCCGTTTCTTCGGCGACAACCTGCCCAAGCAACGGCGCTGGGAGTCGAGCCTGGGCTCGGCGGTGATCATGAGCCCGGAAGGCTACCTGCTGACCAACAACCATGTGACCTCCGGTGCCGATCAGATCGTGGTGGCACTCAAGGACGGTCGCGAAACCCTGGCACGGGTGATCGGTAGCGACCCGGAAACCGACCTGGCGGTGCTCAAAATCGATCTGAAGAACCTGCCGTCGATCACCATCGGCCGCTCCGACAGCATTCATATCGGCGACGTCGCCCTGGCCATCGGTAACCCCTTTGGTGTCGGCCAGACGGTGACCATGGGCATCATCAGCGCCACCGGCCGCAACCAGCTGGGCCTGAACAACTATGAAGACTTCATTCAGACCGACGCGGCGATCAACCCGGGCAACTCCGGTGGTGCACTGGTGGATGCCAACGGCAACCTGACCGGTATCAACACGGCGATCTTCTCCAAGTCTGGTGGCTCCCAAGGCATCGGCTTTGCCATTCCGACCAAACTGGCCCTGGAAGTGATGAAGTCGATCATCGAGCACGGTCAGGTGATCCGTGGCTGGCTTGGGATCGAAGTGCAGCCGCTGAGCCAGGAACTGGCTGAGTCGTACGGCATGCAAGGGCGTCCGGGTATCGTCGTGGCGGGCATCTTCCGCGACGGTCCGGCGCAGAAGGCCGGCCTGCAGCTGGGTGATGTGATCCTCAGCATCAACGGCGAACCGGCCGGTGACGGTCGTCGTTCGATGAACCAGGTGGCGCGGATCAAACCCAACGACAAGGTGGCGATCCAGGTTATGCGCAATGGCAAAGAGCTGAAGCTGACCGCTGAGATCGGCCTGCGTCCACCGCCTGCACCAGCGGCCAAAGAAGAAGAGTGATCCGTTAAAATCAGGGCTGCGCAGCAGCCCCAATAGTGTCAGTGCAGAATCTGACTAAGAAACAACTTGGTCCGCTCGTTCTGCGGCCGGTCGAAGAAGTCGTCCGGCGCCGCCTGTTCAACGATCTCGCCTTTGTCCATAAAGATCACCCGGTTCGCCACGGTGCGGGCAAAACCCATCTCGTGGGTCACACAGAGCATGGTCATGCCGTCTTCCGCCAGGCTGACCATGGTGTCGAGTACTTCCTTGACCATCTCCGGATCTAGCGCCGAGGTGGGTTCATCAAACAACATGATCTTCGGCTTCATGCACAGCGCCCGGGCAATCGCCACACGCTGCTGCTGACCACCAGACAGCTGCCCAGGAAACTTGTTGGCCTGCTCCGGAATCCGCACCCGCTCCAGGTAGTGCATGGCGATTTCCTCGGCCTTGCGCTTGGGCAGCTTGCGCACCCACATTGGTGCCAGGGTGCAGTTCTGCAGGATGGTCAGATGCGGAAACAGATTGAAATGCTGGAATACCATGCCGACTTCACGGCGGATCGCTTCGATCTGCTTGAGGTCGTTGGTCAGCTCCACACCATCGACCACGATGCGGCCCTGCTGATGCTCTTCCAGACGGTTGAGGCAGCGAATGGTGGTGGATTTGCCCGATCCCGACGGGCCACACAGAACGATTCGCTCGCCCTGGCGCACGTTGAGATTGATGTCCTTGAGCACGTGGAACTGGCCGTACCACTTGTTCACGCCCTGCATCTGAATAATGCCTTCAGGGCTCACAGGCTGTTTGATCGCTTCACTCATGGGAATACTCCTAACGCTTGTGGCCTGTGTCCAGCTTGCGCTCCAGATGCATGGAGTAGCGGGACATACCGAAACAGAAAATCCAGAAAACCAGGGCGGCGAACACATAGCCCTCGGTCGCCATGCCCAGCCAGGTCGGGTCGGCAGCGGCTTGTTTGACACTATTGAGCAGGTCGAACAGGCCGATGATGATCACCAGGCTTGTGTCCTTGAACAGGGCAATGAAGGTGTTGACGATGCCAGGAATCACCAGCTTCAGGGCTTGCGGCAGAATCACCAGGCCCATCGCACGCCAGTAGCCCAGGCCCATTGCTGCGGCCGCTTCGTACTGGCCCTTGGGAATGGCTTGCAAGCCACCGCGCACCACTTCGGCGATGTACGCTGACTGGAACAGGATCACCCCGATCATCGCCCGCAACAGCTTGTCGAAGCTCATGCCTTCAGGCAGGAACAACGGCAACATCACCGACGACATGAACAGCACGGTGATCAGCGGCACGCCTCGCCAGAACTCGATGAAGGTCACACACACCACCTTCACCGCCGGCATGTTCGAACGCCGCCCCAGCGCCAACAAAATGCCCAACGGCAAGGCGCCGACGATACCCACGGTGGCGATCACCAGCGTCAGCATCAGCCCGCCCCATTTGTTGGTCGGCACCGTGTCCAGGCCCAGGTAGCCGCCATGCAACAGGGTGTAAGCAACAATCGGGTACAGCACCAGGAAGCTCAGGCCATAGATCGCCTTGCGCGGGAAGCGCGCAATGAACAAGGGCGCCGCACCGATCACCGCCAGCCACACGGTCAGATCAACGCGCCAACGCAGTTCACTCGGGTAGTAGCCATACATGAACTGACCGAAACGCTGCTGGATGAACACCCAGCAGGCACCTTCCTTGGTGCAGTCGGCACGGGTGGTGCCGACCCAGTTGGCGTCAAAGATCGACCATTGCAGCAGCGGCGGCACGATCAGCCAGACCAGGTACAAGGCCAACAACGTAAGCAGGGTGTTGAGCCAGCTGGAGAACAGGTTGGCGCGCATCCACGCCAGCACACCAACGGTTTTCACTGGCGGCGGCATATCGGGTTTGAAAACATGGGTTGTCATGCGCGTGTCCTCACCGTTCGATCAGCGCAATGCGCTTGTTGTACCAGTTCATCAGCAGAGAAATACTGATGCTGATCGCCAGGTAAACGCTCATGGTGATGGCAATCACCTCGATAGCCTGACCGGTCTGGTTGAGTACAGTCCCCGCGAACAACGACACCATCTCCGGATAACCGATACCAGCCGCCAGCGACGAGTTCTTCGCCAGGTTCAGGTACTGGCTGGTCAACGGTGGAATGATCACCCGCAGCGCCTGGGGAATGATCACCTTGCGCAGCGTTGGCCCTTCACGCAGCCCCAGCGAGCGCGCCGCCTCGGTTTGGCCATAGCTCACCGAACGAATCCCCGAACGCACGATTTCAGCGATAAACGCTGCGGTGTAGATGGTCAGGGCCAAGGTCAGGGCCAGCAGTTCCGGGATCAACACCCAACCACCGACAAAGTTGAAGCCCTTGAGTTGCGGTATTTCCCAGTGAACAGGGCTGCCGAACATCAACACACTCAGCGCCGGTATCCCGAAAAACAGAAACAAACCAACCCAGAACTTGTGAAACGGCTCGCCAGTGGCCTCAAAGCGCCGGTTGGCCAACCGCACCATCAGCACAATGGCGATGATCGCCAACACCAGGCTTACAACAAATGGCCAGAATCCATCGGCCATGGAAGCGCCGGGCATGTTCACGCCGCGGTTGCTTATAAAGAAGGCATCATTGATGTTGATGCTACCCCGCGGTCCCGGCAGGGTCAGGAACACCGCAAAGTACCAGAACAGGATCTGCAACAGCGGTGGGATGTTACGGAAAGTCTCGACATACACGGTGGCGAGCTTGTTGATCATCCAGTTCGGTGACAAACGGGCCACACCGATGATGAACCCCAGCAGGGTCGCGAAGATGATGCCGATAAAGGTCACCAGCAACGTGTTGAGCAAGCCGATGACGAATACTCGTGCATAGCTGTCCTGCTCGGTGTAGGAGATCAGGTGTTGGGCGATACCAAAACCGGCACTGCGTTCAAGAAAGTCGAAACCCGAGGTGATGCCCCGGTGCTGCAGGTTGGTCTGGGTGTTGTGGAACAAGTACCAGCCCAGGCCGACCACAAAGACAATGGTGAGAATCTGAAATAGCCACGCACGCACACGTGGATCGCTCAGGGACAGGCCCTTGGGTGCGCCGATTGAATTTTGCATGTAATGCCCCGGAAAAAAGGGAACCGAACACCCTGCGACGGCCGTTCGCCGCCACAGGGTGCAGCCATCAGCGCACCGGTGGTGCGTACTGGATGCCGCCGTTGTTCCACAGGGCGTTCAGACCGCGATCGATCTGCAGCGGGGTTTCCTTACCCAGGTTCTTCTCGAAGACTTCGCCGTAGTTGCCGACCTGCTTGACGATCTGCACAACCCAGTCCTTCGGCAGCTTGAGGTCCTTGCCGTACTCACCGTCGGCGCCGAGCATCCGGGCCACGTCAGGGTTCTTGGTGGACTTGGCTTGCGCCTCGACGTTCTTCGAAGTGACGCCCATTTCTTCGGCATTGAGCATGGCGAACAGGGTCCACTTGACGATGCTGAACCACTCTTCATCGCCTTTGCGTACCACTGGGCCTAGCGGTTCCTTGGAAATGGTTTCTGGCAGTACCACGTATTCCGTCGGGGCGGCCAGCTTGGAGCGCTGTGCGTAAAGCTGCGACTTGTCCGAGGTCAGCACGTCGCAACGGCCGGATTCCAGCGACTTGGCGCTTTCATCGGAGGTATCGAAGGTGATCGGGGTGTACTTCAGGCCATTGGCACGGAAGTAGTCGGAGACGTTGAGTTCAGTGGTGGTACCGGCCTGGATGCAGATGGTTGCACCGTCCAGCTCTTTGGCGCTGGAAACACCAAGCTTTTTGTTAACCAGAAAGCCGATTCCGTCGTAATAGGTAACACCGGCGAACACCAAGCCCATACCAGCGTCACGCGAGCTGGTCCAGGTAGTGTTACGCGACAGTACATCGACTTCGCCGGACTGCAGCGCGGTGAAGCGCTCCTTGGCGTTGAGCTGACTGAACTTGACCTTGGTGGCATCACCGAACACGGCTGCGGCCACTGCGCGGCAGACGTCTGCGTCGATCCCGACGATGTTGCCCTTGGCATCCGGAACCGAGAAGCCCGGCAAGCCATCACTGACGCCACACTGAACGAAGCCCTTCTTCTGCACGGCGTCCAGGGTCGCACCTGCTTGTGCGATACCACTGATACCCAGCACGGTAGCAGCGGTAACCACTGCCAGGGTGGATTTCAACATCTTCATTCAAACCTCCAGTCTTGCTCTTATTGTGTTGAGCCGGGATTGCACCGCACCCTTATGAGGCGCATCCGACCCGTGTTGGCTTGTTTTTGGGTCAATTGGCGCAATGCGCTGTTCTGTGACAGCCTTGGGGACCGCTAACGGGTGTTACCGTCCAAAACGTGTAACCTCGCATCAGGAGTTTCATAGCAAAGCGCGTACCACACTGAGCGGCTAAAGCGATTCAGTTCCCGTCAAGAGGGAAACTTGCAGCGTTGCGACAGGTTTTTCCCGGATTTACCCGACGCGCCTTCATTTCATGCACGCAAACAAGAGCGCGCGCACTTTTTCGGAGCAGTCATGAGCCACCCATTGATTCTTGAACCACAAAAAACCACAGACGCCTGTGTGATCTGGTTGCACGGCCTTGGGGCCGACCGTTACGACTTCATGCCGGTGGCCGAAGCCCTGCAGGAAGTCTTGCTGACCACCCGGTTCGTCATGCCCCAGGCACCTACCCGCCCGGTGACCATCAACGGTGGCTATGAAATGCCCAGCTGGTACGACATCAAGGCCATGACCCCGGCGCGGGCGATCGATGAAGATCAGCTACAGGAGTCGGCGGATCAGGTGATCGCGCTGATAAAAGCCGAGCAGGCAAAAGGCATCGACCTGGCACGCATTGTCCTTGCCGGTTTTTCCCAGGGTGGCGCGGTGGTACTGCACACCGCTTATATAAAGTGGCAAGAAGCCTTGGGCGGGGTGATCGCCCTGTCGACCTATGCGCCAACCTTTATCCAGGAGCGCCAACTGAGCGCCTGTCAGCAGCGCACACCGGCGCTGTGCCTGCACGGCGTCTATGACCCAGTGGTACTGCCGGCCATGGGCCGCAGCGCCTATGAGCACCTCAAGCAGTGGGGCGTTGCCACCGAGTGGAAGGAATACCCGATGGAGCACGCGGTACTGCCGGAGGAAATCAACGATATCGGCGTCTGGCTGGCCGAACGCCTGCGCTAAAAGAACACTTCCCTGTAGTTGTCAGTGCAATCCACTACGCCGCGCCCGTTTCTTGCATTACACTGGCCGGCGTACATTCCTTAACCAATTGATGAGATGACCGTGCTCAAAGCACTCAAGAAGATGTTCGGTAAGAGCGAGGTTGAGCAACTCGCCACCGAAAGCGCTGCTCCCGTGAAGCAGCCACACGCAGCACCCAAGGCCCCTGCCCCGGCCGCCCCGCTCAAAACCGAAGTTGAGGCCGTCAAGCCGGCACGTGCCGAAAAGCCGGCCGACGCCAAACCGCGCCGTGAGCGCAAGCCAAAACCTGCAGCCTCCACCTGGAAGCTGGAAGATTTCGTGGTCGAGCCGCAAGAAGGCAAGACCCGTTTCCATGACTTCAAGCTCTCGCCCGAGCTGATGCATGCGATCCATGACCTGGGCTTTCCTTACTGCACGCCGATCCAGGCGCAGGTATTGGGTTACACCCTGAGTGGCAAGGACGCCATTGGCCGCGCCCAGACCGGCACCGGCAAGACCGCAGCGTTCCTGATTTCGATCATCTCCCAACTGCAGCAGACCCCACCGCCGAAAGAGCGCTACATGGGCGAGCCGCGTGCGCTGATCATCGCCCCGACCCGTGAACTGGTGGTGCAGATTGCCAAAGACGCTGCGGCGCTGACCAAGTACACCGGCCTTAACGTGATGACCTTCGTCGGCGGCATGGACTTCGACAAGCAGCTCAAGGCCCTCGAAGCGCGTCACTGCGACATCCTGGTTGCTACCCCTGGCCGCCTGCTGGACTTCAACCAGCGCGGTGAAGCGCACCTGGACATGGTTGAGGTGCTGGTGCTGGACGAAGCTGACCGCATGCTCGACATGGGCTTCATTCCGCAGGTTCGGCAGATCATCCGCCAGACCCCACCCAAGAGCGAACGCCAGACCCTGCTGTTCTCCGCCACCTTCACCGAAGACGTGATGAACCTGGCCAAGCAGTGGACCACCGACCCTGCGATTGTCGAGATCGAGCCCGAGAACGTTGCCAGCGAAACCGTCGAACAGCACGTCTACGCCGTGGCCGGCGCCGACAAATACAAGCTCCTGTACAACCTGGTGACCGAGAACAAATGGGAGCGGGTCATGGTCTTCGCCAACCGCAAGGATGAAGTGCGGCGCATCGAAGAACGCCTGGTACGCGACGGCGTTAATGCCGCCCAGCTCTCGGGTGACGTGCCACAGCACAAGCGCATCAAGACCCTGGAGAGTTTCCGTGAAGGCCGTATCACCGTGCTGGTCGCCACCGACGTCGCCGGTCGTGGCATTCACATCGACGGCATCAGCCATGTGATCAACTTCACCCTGCCGGAAGATCCGGACGACTACGTGCACCGTATCGGCCGTACCGGTCGTGCCGGCACCAGCGGCGTGTCGATCAGCTTCGCCGGTGAAGATGACTCCTACCAGTTGCCGGCGATTGAAGCGCTGCTGGGTCGCAAGATCAGCTGTGAAATGCCACCGACTGAATTGCTCAAGGCAGTGCCGCGCAAGCATCACTGATTGCGCGTGGGTGAAAAAGGCACCGTGGGCTCGCCCCTCGGTGCCTTTTGCATTTTCAGACCAACGATATTGCCCAAATATACAAAGAGTCCATAATAGACAAAATAGTTTATTTGGAGCCTCGTATGTCCGCGCCTCTCGTCATCGATCAACAGCACGCTCGCCAGTTGCTTACGCAAGTGGATGTTCCACAGATCCTGCGCAACCTGTTCCGTGACCTGGCGGCCGGACAAGCCGTGCAGCCACCACAGCAACTGGTAGAATTTCCGGCGGGCAAAGGCGACTTCATCAATTATGGCGGCGTGCTCGCCAACGAAGGGGTGTACGGGGTCAAGACTTCGCCTTACATCGTCCGCGAACAAGGCCCGCTGGTTAGCGCCTGGACCCTGTTGATGTCCATGGAGAGCGGCCAACCTCTGTTGCTATGCGATGCCGGTGAACTGACCACCGCGCGTACTGCGGCTACCACCGCGGTAGCGGTCGACGCCCTGGCACCGAGCAGCGTTCGCCGCCTGACCCTGATCGGCAGCGGCCCGATTGCCCGTGCGCACCTGCACTATGTCCGTGGCCTGCGTGAATGGCAGGATATCCGCCTGTATTCGCCAAGCCTGGCCGAACAAAGCGCCGCCCAGCGCCAGTCATGGCTCGACTTGGATTCACGCCTGTCGCTCTGCGACAACCTCGAAGCGGCTGTAGCGGATGCCGATGTGATCATGCTGTGCACCTCATCGGCGACTCCGGTCATCGACCCGGACAGCTTGAGCAAGCCGGCCCTGATCACCTCGATCAGCACCAACGCCGTACGCGCCCATGAGGTCCCGCCTACCAGCCTCAGCGCCATGGACGTGTACTGCGACTACCGCCTGACCACACCGGGCAGCGCCGGTGAGATGCGCATCGCCGCCGAGCAGCATGGCTGGCAAGCCGAAGCCATCGTCGGCGACCTGGCGCAGCTGTTGAGCGGTCAGGTCCCGGCCCCGAGTTACCAACGTCACGCCTTCTTCCGCTCCATCGGCCTGGGCCTGGAAGACATCGCCCTGGCCAACGCCTTGTACCGTTTGCAGCGCGCCGACTGAGGAGACTTTCATGCAACAGGCTGATTTCATCATCATTGGCGCCGGCATTGCGGGGGCCTCGACTGGCTATTGGCTAGCACGTCACGGACGAGTGTTGCTGCTCGAGCGCGAATCGCACCCCGGTTACCACTCCACGGGCCGTTCGGCAGCGCTGTACACCGCCGCCTATGGCACCCCGCAGGTGCGGGCGCTGACCTTGGCCAGCCGTGAGTTTTTCGATCACCCGCCCGCAGGCTTTGCCGAGCACCCCCTGCTCAGCCTGCGCGGCGAAATGACCGTCGACCTCACGGGCGACCCTGAAGAACTGCAGCGTCAGTACCAGAGTGCCAAGGCCTGTGTGCCGGAAGTCGAACTGCTCAGCGCCGACCAGGCCTGCGCCCGCCTCCCGGTGCTGCGCCGCGACAAAGTCCACGGTGCGCTCTACGACCCAAGCGCCAGCGATATCGATACCGATGCCCTGCACCAAGGCTACCTGCGCGGTATTCGTCGCCAGCAAGGCGAGGTGCACAGCGATTGCGAAGTCCAGCAGCTGAGCCGTGCTGACGACGGCCTCTGGCAAGTGCAAACCAGCCGCGGCACCTTCAGTGCGCCGGTACTGATCAACGCCGCCGGTGCCTGGGCTGACCAGATCGGCGTCCTGGCCGGTGCCCAGCCGCTTGGCCTGCAACCCAAGCGGCGCGCTGCCTTTATCTTCGCCGCCCCCGAGGGCATCGACAGCCATGCCTGGCCGATGCTGGTGAGCCTCGATGAATCGTTCTACATGAAACCCGACGCCGGCATGCTGCTCGGCTCGCCGGCCAATTCCGACCCGGTCGACCCGCATGACGTGCAGCCCGAAGAGTTGGACATAGCCATGGGTATCTTTCAGATCGAAGAAGCCACCAACCTGAGCATTCGCCGTCCCACCCGTACCTGGGCCGGGCTGCGCAGCTTTGTCGCCGATGGCGATCTGGTGGCCGGCTTCGACCCCAACGTGCCCGGCCTGTTCTGGGTCGCGGCCCAGGGCGGCTACGGTATCCAGACCTCCCCCGCCATGGGTCAGGCCAGCGCCGCTCTGGTACGTGGCGAAGACCTGCCCGAGGCCCTCAAAGGGTTTGGCCTGAACGCCGAGATGTTGTCCCCGCGCCGCCTGCACAGGTGACGCCCCGCCGCGATTGCGGCACACTCGCAGCGCCCTTGTGCCAAGGGCGCTGACACCGCCTGGAGCCTGCCTGAATGTCGACACCTCGCCGCGACCCTGTCCTGGACAATTACCGGGCCATCGCCGATGCCATTGCCACCTTGTTCTTTCCCCACGCCGAGGTGGTGCTGCACGACCTGCGCAGCCAGAAGATCGACTACATCGCCAATAACCTGTCCAAACGCGAGATTGGTGATGATGCCGCGCTGGAAGACATGCTCGAGACCGGCAGCGAGGAAACCAACATCGGCCCCTACGAGAAACTCAACTGGGACGGGCAGAAAATCCGCTCATTGAGTACCGTATTGCGCAATGAGGCCGGTACGCCACTGGCGGTGCTGTGTATCAACCTGAACATTTCCCTGTTCGAGAATGCCAAGGCCGCGCTGGACCTGTTCCTGTCACCGAGCAAGCTGATCCCCCAGCCTGATGCGCTGTTTCGCGACGACTGGCAGGAGCGTATCAACACCTTTCTCAACAACTGGCTGCGTCAGCGCCAGCTGAGCCTGAACCTGCTGACCCGCGAGCACAAACGTGAACTGGTGCTAGCCCTGCACGCCGAAGGCGCCTTCAAGGGCAAGAGTGCGGCCAACTACGTGGCCAATGTACTGGGGATGGGGCGGGCGACGGTGTACAAACACCTGAAGGAACTCAAGGCCTGAATCGCTCCAGGCCTTGAGCGCGGCGATCAATCGCCGTAGATGTCGGACTTGAAGTACTTCGACTGGATCTTTTGATACTCGCCATTGGCCCGCAGTGCGTCGATGGCGCTGTTGAGCTGACTGACCAGTTCGCCATTGCCCTTGCGTACCGCGATGCCGGCGCCTTCACCGACGTATTTCGGGTCTTTGAGCTCGGGACCGGTGAAGGCATAGTCCGCGCCGCGCGGCATCGACAGGAAGTCATCCAGCGGAATGGTATCGGCGAAAATCGCATCAACGCGACCGGATGCCAGGTCCATGTAGATTTCTTCGTTGTTGCTGTAGCGCTTGATGGTAATGCCTTTGGGTTCGAGCACTTCAGTGGCATAGCGATCGGTGGTGGTGGCGCGCTGCACACCGACGGTCTTGCCCTTGAGGGCGGCATACTGGTCATCGACCACCGCGCCCTTCTTCATCACCAGCCGCGACGAGGTGAAGTAGTACTTGTGGGTGAAATCCACCGACTTCTTGCGCTCGTCAGTGATGGTCATCGACGACAGTGCGGCGTCGATCTTCTTCACCTTCAACGACGGGATCAGGCCATCGAACTCCACCTCGGTCCATGCACACTTGACCTGCATCTGCGCGCATAAAGCGTTGCCGATGTCGTAGTCGAAGCCGACGATCTCACCTTTGTCGTTTTTCGAGGCGAAGGGGGGATAAGCGGCTTCAATGCCAATGCGCAAGGTTTTCTCGGCGGCGAACAGGCTGCTGGCCAACAGGCTCAGGGCCAGACCGCTGATCAGGGTGAACTTCTTCATGCTGGGTCTCTCTCGCTCGTTGTTGGAGGTGTGTTGCAAGACAGAGGGAAAGGGGTAGGCACGGGTCGGCCTGGAATTATTTTGTACTTATAATTCCATACTGGACTTTTCCGTATAAAAACACAACATCGAAGTACAGTGCCGTAGCCGCTGCCGACAGGCTGCGATCGGGCGTATAACGGCCGTTATTCAGGCCCATCATAGTGACTGGATGACGACTGCTTCGCAGCCGATCGCAGCCTGTCGGCAGCGGCTACAAATTGCCTACCAACGCCCGGCAGCGTCTTCGTCACTCTGCTTGCCTTCAACCCAGCGCGGGCCATCCCCGGTCTGTTCCTTCTTCCAGAACGGGGCACGAGTCTTGAGGTAGTCCATGATGAAATTGCAGGCATCGAACGCTGCCTGGCGATGGGCGCTGGCCACGCCAACAAAGACAATCGGCTCACCAGGCTCAAGCGCGCCGATACGATGCAGCACCTCGACCTTGAGCAGCGGCCAACGCTGCTCAGCCTCAACGACGATCTTGGCCAGTGCCTTTTCGGTCATCCCCGGATAATGCTCCAGGAGCATCCCCGCCACGTCCTGGCCATCGTTGAAGTCGCGCACATAGCCAACAAAACCGACCACCGCACCGACACCGACATTGGCGGCATGCATGGCATTGACTTCAACACCCGGGTCAAACGCCTGGTTCTGGACTCGAACGCTCATCTCAGCCTCCGGTCACGGGCGGAAAGAACGCGACTACGTCGCCGTCGACCACCGCTTCGTCGAGCTTGCACAACTCTTCGTTGCGCGCGCACATCAGGTTCTGCTCGTTCAGGACTTCGTACTTGCCACCCTTTGCAAGCAAAGCATTGCGCACGTCGTCCAGTGTCGCGAATTCACCTTCAAGCTTCTCGCTTTCCACGCCCAGGGCTTCTCGGTAGCGGGCGAAATACATCACCTCAATGCTCATTTCACGTCATCCGCCTGGTAGTGGCCGCTTTTGCCGCCGAGCTTTTCCAGCACCCGCACGCCGTCGATGATCATGCCGCGATCAACCGCCTTGCACATATCGTAAATGGTCAGCGCAGCGACACTGGCAGCGGTCAGCGCTTCCATTTCCACGCCGGTCTGCCCGGCCAGCTTGCAGCGGGCAACGATGTACACGGTGTCATTGCCTTCGGCACTGAGCTCGACCTTGACGCTGGTCAGCAGCAACGGATGGCACAGTGGGATCAGGTCGCTGGTCTTCTTCGCCGCCTGGATCCCGGCAATACGCGCCACCGCGAAGACATCACCCTTGGGGTGCTCGCCATCGACAATCATCTGCAGGGTTTCGGGGAGCATGCGCACCCGCGCTTCAGCCACAGCCTCACGCGAGGTCACGGCTTTTTCGGTAACGTCGACCATATTGGCGCGACCTTGGGAATCGAGATGAGTCAGCACAGCCTTCCTCCTGTTCAGGAGCAAAGAGTGTAAACCCTAGGGTCTGGATATCGCAGCGAAAAAAACCGGGCGGCATGGCCGCCCGGTGGCTGGAGGTTACAGGTGCGACTCGGCGTATTCGGCCAGAATCGAACGCGGCACACCCTGCAGGGTAATGTGCACGCCGTTGGGGAAGTCCTTGAAACGCTCGGTCAGGTAGGTCAGGCCGGAGCTGGTGGCGGACAGGTAAGGGGTATCGATCTGCGCCAGGTTGCCCAGACAGATCACTTTCGAACCGGTACCGGCACGGGTGATGATGGTTTTCATCTGGTGCGGGGTGAGGTTCTGGCATTCGTCGATCAGGATCAGGCTCTGCTGGAAGCTGCGACCGCGAATGTAGTTCAGTGACTTGAACTGCAGCGGCACCCGTTCAAGGATGTAGTCGACACTGCCATGGGTGTTTTCATCATCCATGTGCAACGCTTCGAGGTTGTCGGTGATGGCCCCCAGCCAGGGCTCCATTTTTTCCGCTTCGGTACCCGGCAGGAAGCCGATTTCCTGGTCCAGCCCCTGCACACTGCGGGTGGCAATGATGCGCCGGTAGCGCTTGCTGACCATGGTCTGCTCAATGGCCGCAGCCAGGGCCAGGATGGTTTTACCGGAGCCGGCAGCACCGGTCAGGTTGACCAGATGAATGTCCGGATCGAGCAGTGCGAACAGCGCCAGGCTCTGATGAATGTCGCGCGGCTTCAGGCCCCAGGCTTCCTGGTGCAACAGCGGCTCCTGGTGCAGGTCGAGTAGCAGCAGCTCGTCGTCTTTGATGCCCTTGATCCAGCCGACAAAGCCCTGCTCGTCAATGATGAACTCGTTGATGTGCACCGCTGGCAGGTTGTCGATCATCTGCACCCGGTGCCAGGTGCGACCACGCTCCTGGCGGGTTTCGACTTTGCTGACCCGGTCCCAGAACGAACCGGTGACGCTGTGATAGCCCTTGGACAGCAGCGACACGTCGTCAACCAGTTGGTCAGTGCTGTAGTCCTCGGCCGCGATCCCACAGGCGCGGGCCTTGAGGCGCATGTTGATGTCTTTGGTCACCAGCACCACATCCAGTTCCTTGCGCCGACTGCGCAGTTCCAGCAACTGGTTGATGATGATGTTGTCGTTGAGGTTTTCCGGCAGCAAGCGGTTCGGCTCGTTGCGCGGGCTCATCAGAATCGACAGAAAACCCTTGGGCCCGCTCTTGCCGCGCTGAATCGGAACGCCCAGCTCGACATCGGCAGGCGATGCATCGCCCAGGGTCTGGTCGATCAGGCGGATGGCCTGGCGACATTCGGCAGCGATGGTTTGTTTTCCGGTCTTGAGCTTGTCGAGCTCCTCCAGCACCGTCATCGGGATGGCGACGTGGTGCTCCTCGAAATTGAGCAAGGCGTTTGGATCGTGGATCAGTACATTGGTATCGAGCACATAAAGGATTGGCTGGTTGGAGGAAGTGGTGCGTCCTTGATCATCCATACTCGGTCACCTTTGTGGGAGCCATACAACGCAATACCTAAACGGTGCTGCGCCGTGAAGTGGCCGCCGGTTCTCCCCTGCTCCGCGTCGTTACGGTAGGGAAGCTGCCCACAGAGCGTGATGCCCAATGACGCCACCTGTGATGCAGGGTTCGGCGGTCTGTCTTCTTGATACAGCAAAACCCATGACCGAAAAAAGCATTTTTACGTATTTTTGAAGTTTATTTTTCGCCATGGCATTTAGACCTTGGCCTGTGGTCAAAGCACCGCTACAGTCATAAATCCAGCCTCATGAAATGCGTGTAGCATTTTCTTCCTGAGCAGGCCGTTTCCAGCTTGATTTCAGATGTTGCCCGCGTAATGTCGGCAATCTTCCCAGCCAATCCCACTCTGTGCCGTCTGCTTCAGCAGCCAGGCGACAGCGTCCTGGGCCTTGGGCTGCACGTCATGAAACTGGATCACGCCACGGCGCCACAGCAGCATCAGCGTCAGCACTCGCTGCGCCGACTGTTCGGCGCTCAGCGCGCCCTGGTCCTGGGCGTCAATGTTCCACAGCAGCACTTGCAGCCCTTGGCTGGCAAAGAACCCTTCGCTGTCGGCGCGGCGCTGGCCATAGGGCGGCCTGAACAGCGGTACATACTGATCGGGCAGGTCCGCCTGCACCTGCGCCTGACTGCGCAGTACCGATTGCTGCCAGTCCTGCCATTGCCCGTGGGAACGATACTGCCAACCTTGAACCCCCACGCACTGGCCTTTGTAGATCGCGCGCAGGTCCGCCAGCGAAGTCTTGTCGCGGCGCATTTGCAAGCTGTTGCCGAGCACGAAGAAGGTCGCGCCGAGCTTCTGTCGGCGCAGATAGTCGGTCAGGCTATCGGTGCCGCCGACCGGGCTTGGGCCTGAGTCGAAGGTCAGCATGAACAGCCGGTCGTTGAGTTCATCACCATTGCGTTCGCTGTCCGAGTAACGCTCGATCTCGCTAGCGGTCTGCGGGAACAAGGCGGCTTTGTGCAAGAGTTCGTCCAGGTAACGCTGATGGAACTCGCGGCTGGGTTCAGCCCAGCGGGTATAGAAAGAGTCGCTGGTCACTTCGAACTTCGCCGCCTGCTGGCGCAACTCGGCCAGACTGTCAATGGCATAGCAGAACGAGGCATCCTGTTCACAGCTCTGCTGGGCCCGGTCATAGTTGCGCCATAACCGCTGCCACAGACGCGAGCGCACCTGATTGATCGAGGCCAGATTGATCTGTTTAAGCCCCAGGCGTGCAGCCAAAGCCGACTCATCGAGCGCTTCACTGGCCTCCAGGGCCTGAGCGAAGGCGAGAATCTCGGCCCGTGAGGCGACATCGAACAGCGCCGGGCTGTTGAGCTGCTCTGGCCAATGATCACGCTCAAAGGTCGCTGGCGGCACAGGCGCTGCTTGCACGGCAACGCTCAATAACCCGCTCAGTAGTAGAAAAGCAATGCGCACGGTCAAACTCTCCGATTTCCTCGCCGCGCACTATAACGTCAAGCGTCGGGATGGTCTGTGGCTATCGGCGTCATAGCTGGAGATCAGCGCCCCCGCCCCGTAGAATTGCCCCCACGATTCAAGGAGCCCGACCCATGCTGACGGTGATTTCCCCCGCCAAGACCCTCGACTACGACACCCCGCCGGTAACCCAGCGCTACACCCAGCCACAGTACCTGGATGATTCCCAGGAGCTGATCGTGCAACTGCGTGAGTTGTCGCCCGCGCAAATCAGCGAGCTGATGCACCTCTCCGACAAGCTCGCCGGCCTCAATGCCGCGCGTTTCGGCAGCTGGACTCCGGCCTTCACCCCGGACAACGCGAAGCAGGCGCTGCTGGCCTTCAAGGGGGACGTGTACACCGGTCTCGACGCGCAAAGCCTAAGTGAAGACGACTTCAGCTACGCCCAGGACCACCTGCGCATGCTCTCGGGCCTATACGGCCTGCTGCGCCCACTGGACCTGATGCAACCCTACCGTCTGGAAATGGGCACCAAACTGGCCAACGCCCGCGGCAAGGACCTGTATGCCTTCTGGGGCACACGCATTAGCGAATGGCTGAACCAGGCCTTGGCCGAACAAGGTGATGACCTGCTGCTGAACCTGGCCAGCAATGAATACTTCAGTGCGGTCAAACGCAACGCCCTCAAGGCGCGGATCATCAATACCGAGTTCCGTGACTTCAAAAATGGCCAGTACAAGATCATCAGCTTCTATGCCAAGAAAGCCCGCGGCATGATGAGCCGCTTCGTGATCCAGGAGCGCATCAACGATCCCGAGCAGCTGAAGCAGTTCGACGTGCAGGGCTACTACTACAGTGCCGAGCAGTCGAAGCCGGATAACCTGGTGTTTCTGCGCGATCATCCGGACGCATAAATCCCCTCGGGCTGCTCTGCAGCCCATCGCCGGCAAGGCCGGCTCCTACAGAAAACGCAAACATCAGCCCCAGCTGCGTCATATTTTCGGCGCCAATTAAACGACTGCCTGTTGTTATCGCAAAACGCCATAAGACCGTTCGTAGTTTTTTGACGAATTTCGAAAAATAATTTTCGATACTGGCACAAAAACATCTCCGGCCGAGTTCGTCCTTTATATACAGGGACGAAACCGTCCCGTGCTATCAAAGTGAAAGTACTGGCACTTTGAAAAATATTTAAAAATCTTTCACGACCACTGAACCGCTTCTGGAACTTATCCCCTCGCCCATCGCTCATACCACCGGTAACGATTCTCGAGCGTCGTGTGAGAGATGACCTACAGCACTGTTGGAGGCGCACAGAAACTGTGCACTTCAATAACTCCGACATGAATGTCGATAATTGAATTTCAGTTACGCCCAGGAGATCCGCGCCCAATAAAATCGTCCTAGTGGTTGATTTCAATGGATTTTATCCGCTTGAAAGAGCAAGCACTGCAGTATCTGAAAACAGAACTGCAATAAAGACGGCTGCATTTAAGGGCACGCCCACAATTATTGGCCATTGGCTGCCAACTTTGAGTGCAGATTATTTTGCACTCCATATTTATATGCCTGCGAACGCTGAAGTGACATCTTTTTGCCACAACTCCGCTCGCCCGGTAATTGCTGGTTAATCAACCCGATCTGGCTCTTCTAGTTGAGCCGGCATGATAAACACATGAGGTGATAGCGATGCGTATCAGCATCTTTGGTTTGGGTTATGTAGGTGCAGTCTGTGCTGGCTGCCTGTCCGCACGGGGTCATGAAGTGATTGGCGTGGATGTTTCCAAGACCAAGATCGACCTGATCAACCAGGGCAAATCGCCAATTGTCGAACCCGGGCTTGAAGCACTCTTGCAACAGGGCATCGATACCGGTCGCCTGCGTGGCACCACCGACTTTGCTGCTGCGATCCGCGACAGTGACCTGTCGATGATCTGCGTCGGTACGCCGAGCAAGAAGAACGGTGACCTGGGCCTGGAATACATCGAGTCGGTGTGCCGCGAGATCGGCTTTGTACTGCGCGAAAAAGCCAGCCGCCACACCATCGTGGTACGTAGCACCGTGTTGCCAGGCACCGTCAAGAACGTGGTCATCCCGATTCTCGAAGACTGCTCGGGGAAAAAAGCCGGTGTCGATTTCGGCGTGGCGGTGAACCCGGAGTTCCTGCGTGAAAGCACCGCGATCAAAGACTACGACCAGCCACCGATGACCGTTATCGGTGAATTGGACAAGGCCAGCGGCGACGTTCTGCAGTCGCTGTATGAAGAGCTCGACGCACCGATCATCCGCAAGGACATCGAAGTCGCCGAGATGATCAAGTACACCTGCAACGTCTGGCACGCAGCCAAAGTGACCTTCGCCAACGAGATCGGCAACATCGCCAAAGCGGTCGGTGTCGATGGCCGTGAAGTGATGGACGTGGTCTGTCAGGACAAGGCCCTGAACCTCTCGCAGTACTACATGCGCCCAGGTTTCGCCTTTGGCGGCTCGTGCCTGCCCAAGGACGTACGCGCCCTGACCTACCGCGCCAGCAGCCTGGACATCAAAGCACCGCTGCTCAACTCGCTGATGACCAGCAACGAATCACAGGTGCAGAACGCCTTCGACATCATCGAAAGCCACGACAAGCGCAAGGTCGCCCTGCTCGGCCTGAGCTTCAAGGCCGGCACCGACGACCTGCGTGAAAGCCCGTTGGTGGAACTGGCCGAGCGCCTGATCGGCAAGGGTTACGAACTGAACATCTACGACAGCAACGTCGAGTACGCCCGCGTGCACGGTGCGAACAAGGACTATATCGAGTCGAAGATCCCGCACGTCTCATCGCTGCTCAATTCCGACTTCGATCAGGTCATCAACCACGCCGACGTAATCGTTCTGGGCAACCGCGACGAGAAGTTCCGCGCCCTCGCCCAACAAGCGCCCGAAGGCAAGCAGGTCATCGACCTGGTCGGCTTCATGAGCAAGGCCACCTCCCCGGCCACCCGCACTGAAGGCATCTGCTGGTAACCCGGCAGGCGGCGCAGGGCCTTCGGGCCCTGTGCAACACCTTATTCTCCCCACTGGATACGGATGCAGAACATGCAAAGGCTCAAGCACGGCCTGCTACAGGTCGCCGGTTGGTTGTTCTACGTGAGCTTGCTCATGTTGATCGCCCTGGCCTTGCCCAACTCCATTTTCGACCCCGACTCGAAGGATTTCATTTTCCTCGTCGGCGCCGTCGGTATCTGGCGCTATTCCATGGGTGCCACGCACTTTGTGCGCGGCATGCTGTTTCTCTACGTGGTCTACCCGCTGCTGCGCCGCAAGGTGCGCAAACTGGGCAGTGCCGCTGATCCGTCCCACGTTTACCTGATGGTCACCAGTTTTCGCATCGACGCCCTGACCACCGCCCAGGTCTACAGCTCGGTGATCCGCGAAGCGATCGACTGTGGCTACCCGACCACAGTGGTGTGCTCGTTGGTGGAAATGTCCGATGAGCTGCTGGTGAAAAGCCTCTGGGAAAAATTCAACCCGCCAGACCGCGTCACCCTGGACTTCGTGCGTATCGCCGGTACCGGCAAGCGTGATGGCCTGGCCTATGGTTTCCGGGCTATCTCCCGCCACCTGCCAGACGAGAACGCCGTGGTCGCGGTGATCGACGGTGACACCGTGCTCGGCGAAGGTGTGGTGCGCAAGACCGTGCCCTGGTTCAAGCTGTTCGGCAATGTCGGCGGCCTGACCACCAACGAATTCTGCGAAGTGCGCGGCGGCTACATCATGAGCGAGTGGCACAAGCTGCGCTTCGCCCAACGCCACATCAACATGTGCTCGATGGCCCTGTCCAAGCGCGTGTTGACCATGACCGGGCGGATGTCAGTATTTCGCGCCGCCGTGGTGACCAACCCTGAGTTCATCAAGGACGTTGAAAACGACTCGCTGCAGCACTGGCGCCTGGGCCGCTTCAAGTTCCTCACCGGTGACGACAAGTCCAGCTGGTTCAGCCTCATGCGCCTGGGCTACGACACTTTCTACGTGCCGGATGCAGCAATCAACACGGTCGAGCACCCACCGGAAAAAAGCTTCATCAAAGCCAGCCGCAAGCTGATGTACCGCTGGTATGGCAACAACCTGCGGCAGAACTCGCGGGCCCTGGGCCTGGGTATCCGTCGTCTGGGCCTGTTCACCAGCGTGGTGCTGTTCGACCAGCGCGTATCGATGTGGACCAGCCTGCTGGGCCTGACGGTCGCGGTGATTGCCAGCCTCAAGTTCGGCCCAGGGTTCCTCTTGGTCTACCTGCTGTGGATCGGCATCACCCGCCTGATCTTGACCCTCATGCTGCTGTGCTCGGGACACAAGATCGGCCCGGCCTACCCGCTGATTCTTTATTACAACCAGATCGTCGGCGCGATCATGAAGATCTACGTGTTCTTCCGCCTCGACAAGCAGTCCTGGACACGCCAGCCCACTGCCCTCAAACGCGACCTCGCCAGCTTTCAACAATGGTTCAACACCTGGTCCTCCCGGACCATGACCTTCTCGGCGGCCAGCATCTTCATTGCTGTGCTGTTCATGGTCGTGTGAGCCGGAACCCGATTGGATTAAACAGGAACAAATCGCCATGAATACCGCCGTGAACGTCAATGTCGTGCATGAGTCCGAAGCCCAGCGCCAGCACGCCCGGGTGCGCATCCCGGCCAAGCTGCGCTACCTGGGGAGCAACCGCGAAACCCTGGAAGTGAAGGTCGATGACCTGTCTGCCGGGGGCCTGAGCTTCCATGCCAAACACCCGCTGAAAGTCGGCGAGGTGTTGCGCGGCCGCTTGCAGTTCACCGTCGACAAACTCGGCCTGGCCATGGACATCGAGTTCCAGGTGCGCTCGTTCGATACTTCCAGCGGTCGTACCGGCGTGCAGTTCCAGAACCTTGAGCCACGCGATATTGCCACCCTGCGCCACATCATCACCTCGCACCTGTCCGGCGAGCTGATCACCATTGGCGACGTGCTCAGCACGCTGCAGCGCGACAACTTCACCAAGGCGCGCAAACAGAAAGACAGCAGTGGCGGCATGAGTGCCTTTGGCCGCCTGCGCGCGGTGACCTTCAGCCTCGGTGTGTTCGTGGTCGGCGTCGCCGCCTTCGGCTTCATCGCCAAGTCGGTGTATGGCGTGTACTTCGTCAGCCATGCCCAGGCCGGCGTGGTCAGCGTGCCGACCACCAACGTCACCATGCCTCGCGATGGCACCGTGCAAAGTCTGGTCGAAAGTGGTGGCAGCATCGTTAAAGGGGCGCCGTTGGCGTCATTCAGCACCAGCATGCTGGACATGCTCAAGGGTCACCTGGATGACCAGCAGCTAGAGCCGAGCAAAGTTGAAGAGCTGTTCGGCAAGCAAATGAGCGGCACCCTGACCAGCCCTTGCGATTGCGTCGTCGCCCGCCAGCTGGTGGATGACGGTCAGTACGCGAGCAAAGGCCAGGTGATCTTCCAACTGATTCCGCGCACCGCTAATCCAACCATCGAGGCGCGCTTCAGCTATCGCCAGTTCGATGACGTCAAGCCAGGTGCTCGGGTCGACTTCCAGATTGCCGGTGAAGACCAATGGCGCACTGGCGAAATCGTCAGCAGCACCAGCCTGAACAGCGAAGACCTGTCTTCGGACATCCGCGTGCAGATCAAGCCACAGGGTGCCTTGCCCAGCGAGCTGGCCGGTCGCCCGGTAGCGGTAGACAGCAATCGTGGCCCGTCGCTGGACTGGCTGATCGACAAAGCCGTTGCCCGTGGCCTTTAAGGGAGACATGCCGGTGAACGCCAAGAACACCACCCTCAGTGTAGGAGTCGGCCTTGCCGGCGAAGGGCTGCACAGCAGCCCCAGCGGCTCCAGCTCGCGGATGATGCTGTGCAGCCTGGCCCTGGCGGTCAGCCTGGCTGGCTGCGCCGGCCTGCCCGATCAGCGCCTGGCCAACGAAGCGCTCAAGCGCGGCGACACCGCCCTGGCCGAGCAGAACTATCGGCAGTTGGCCGACCTCGGCTACAGCGAGGCGCAAGTGGGCCTGGCCGATATCCAGGTGGAAACCCGCGACCCGGCCAAGCTCAAGGAAGCCGAAGCCACCTACCGCGCTGCCGCCGAGATTTCGCCGCGGGCCCAGGCCCGTCTGGGTCGCCTGCTGGCCGCCAAACCCGGCGCGACTGAAGCCGAACGCCAGGAAGCCGAAACCCTACTGAAAAAAGCCTTCGCCAATGGCGAGGGTAACACCCTGATCCCGCTGGCGATGCTCTACCTGCAATACCCGCAGAGCTTCCCCAGCACCAATGCACAACAGCAGATCAATCAGTGGCGCGCGGCCGGTTACCCAGAAGCCGGCTTGGCCCAGGTCCTGCTGTACCGCACCCAGAACACCTACGACCAACACTTGGACGAGGTCGAGCGTATCTGCAAGGCCGCGCTGACAACCACCGACGTGTGCTACGTCGAGCTGGCGACCGTTTACCAGAAACGCGGCCAAGCCGAGCAGCAAGCCGCATTGATCGAGCAAGTGAAAAGCGCCTACCAGCGCGGCGTGATTCCAGCCACCCGCGTCGACAGCGTCGCCCGTGTACTGGCCGACCGTAGCTTGGGTCAGACCGACGAAAAAACCGCTCAGGCGCTGCTTGAGCAAGTGGCTCCCGTCAACCCGGCCTCCTGGGTCAGCCTGGCGCAGTTGATTTACGACTTCCCCGAACTTGGCGACACCGACAAGCTGATGGAATACATCGACAAGGGCCGCGCGGCTGAACAACCCCGTGCCGAACTGTTGCTGGGACGCCTGTATTACGAAGGCAAGACCGTGCCGGCCGATGCAGAAAAAGCCGAAAGCCACCTGCAAAGCGCCGCCGACGCGGGTGAAATCAGCGCCCATTACTACCTGGGTCAGCTGTATCGCCGTGGCTATTTGGGCAACGTCGATCCGCAGAAAGCGGTCGATCATCTGCTCACGGCCGCCCGCGGCGGCCAGCTCAGTGCCGATTACGCCCTGGCGCAATTGTTCAGCGAAGGCCATGGCATTCGCCAGGACCTGGTCAACGCCTGGGTCTTCAGCCAACTGGCGCAGGCCAACCCCAGCGAGCAATCCCAGGCGCTGGCCGCCGAGCTCGACCAGCAACTCACCACCCCCCAAAAAGCCCAGGCCGAACGCCTGTTGCAACAAGAGCGCCAGGCCCGTGGCGCCATCGGCCAAGGCGCAGGCGCCCTGGCCCTGCAAGCTGTGCAAGCACCTGAAGAAGGCGAGGATTCCCTATGACGCTCAATCCGTGGATGAAAGCCGGCCTTGGCCTTGGCTTCGCCCTGCTGTGGTCGTGCCCGACCCTGGCGGCCATGACCGCTGAAAAGAACTTTGGCCTGGATGTGAAAATCACCGGCCAGTCCGAGGATGACCGTGACCTGGGCACCCGCTCCGGTGGCGACGTCAACGGTGTGGGCCTGGATCTGCGCCCTTGGGTGTACGGCGAACGTGGCAACTGGAGTGCCTTTGCCATGGGCCAGGCGGTGACCGCGACCGACATTATCGAAACAGACACCCTGCGCCAGTCCGGTGATGGTGCTGAATCCGACAGCAGCCGCGCCGATGGCCGCGAAGCGGACAAAAGCTACTTGGCGATGCGTGAATTCTGGGTTGGCTACAGCGGCTTCACCGCCTACCCGGGCGAGGAACTGCGCTTCGGTCGCCAGCGCCTGCGCAACGAAGACGGCATGTGGCGCGACACCAACATCGAAGCGCTGAACTGGACCTTCGACACCACCTTGCTACGCGCCAACCTCGGTGTCGCCGAACGCTTCAGCGAATACCGCACCGACCTCACCGAACTGGCTCCGGAAGACAAGGACCGTCTGCACGTCTACGGTGACATTGCCACACAGTGGACGCCCGGGCATTGGGTCGGCGTGCGCGCCCACCACACCCATGACGACGGCAACCTGAAAAATCCGGGCGAAACCGTCGATGAGCTGGACAAGACCCGCACCGGCGATCTGACCTGGCTGGGCCTTGAGGCCAACAGCGATGCCTACAACTGGCGCAACCAGAACCCGGTCAATTACTGGGGCAGTGTGACCTGGCTGACCGGTGATCGCGACAGCCTCAACACCACCACGGTCAACGGCGAACAAGTGGCCAGCGGTAAGCAGAGTGGTGACGTCAACGCCTGGGCCACCGATCTGGGTGTGCGTTTTCGCCTTGATCCCAACTGGCAGGTCGGTGCCGCCTATGCCCGCGGCAGTGGCGGCGGTGGCAGCGACGGTTCGAGCAACTACGAGCAGACCGGCCTTGAGAGCAACCGTTCCAACTTCACCGGCACCCGCTCACGGGTACATCGCTTCGGTGAAGCCTTTCGCGGCGAACTTGGCAACCTGCAGGCGGCCACCCTGTTCACCTCCTGGCAACTGCGCGACGACTACGACGCCAGCCTGATCTATCACAAGTTCTGGCGTGTCGACGGTGACCAGAACATCGGCAGCAGTGGCATCAATGCCGTGGTCGATGACAACGGCATCAACCGTCCGCTGATTCAGGGCGAAAAAGACCTCGGTCAAGAGATGGACCTGGTGGTTACCAAGTACTTCAAACAGGGCCTGCTGCCAGCTGCCTTGAGCCAGTCAATCGACGAACCTTCAGCCCTGGTGCGTTTCCGTGGCGGCGTGTTCAAGCCGGGTGATGCCTACGGCAAGGAAGCGGATTCGTACATGCACCGCGCCTTCGTCGACGTGATCTGGCGCTTCTGATGCCTGGAGTGCACTGATATGAGCCTTCAATCAAACACCCTGCACGGTTTGCTGGCCGGCTCGCTACTGCTAGCCAGCAGCATCGCCCTGGCCAACAACCAGGCAGCGGTGCCCGTGGCCAAGGAACTGCAGCAGGCCAAGACTTACACGGTCAGCAGCGCGCCAATCGAGCCGCTGCAGATTCCAGCGCCGACCCTGCCCGACCTGTCCGGCTACACCTATGAGGCCGTGCAGAAGAAGATCCAACGCGCACATAAGGGCAAGGTCTCGGTGCGGCGCATGCTGCAAGAAACTGCACTCAAGGAATTCATCGGCGGCGACAACAAGATGGCCGAATGGGTAGCGCGCCAGCACGGCATTCCCCAGGCAATCTTCATCGACGACGGTCATGTGAATTTCACCGAACTGGTCAAACGCGTGCCCAAGCAGTACCTCAGCGAAACCGCGCCGGGCGTGTACCTGGCACGCCTGCCGATTGTGGTCGGGGAAAAGGGCGTGCTGGAGATCGATGGCAAGGTCAAGGAGCTGCGCCTGTCCCAGGAAGGCGGATCGTTCATCGTCAACGACGGCAAGCTGTTTGTCAGCGACACCCAGGTGACCGGCTGGCGCGAAAAGGACAATGGCCCGGCGACCTTCCGTTCGCCCAACGAATTCCGCCCGTTCCTTCTGTCTTGGGGCGGCACCGAGACCTACATTGTCAACAGCAAGATGGCCAGTTTCGGCTACGCCAAGAGTAAGTCGTACGGGGTGAGCATTTCCCAGTACACGCCGAACATGGCCAAGCAGATGAACCGCCCGGAACCCACCGGCTGGATCATCGGCTCGGAATTCAGCGACATGTGGTACGGCTTCTACTGCTACGAAACCAGCGACTTTGTGGTCAAGGACAGCACCTACCGCGACAACATCGTCTACGGCATCGACCCCCATGACCGTTCGCATCGGCTGATCATCGCCGGCAATACCGTCTACGGCACCAAGAAAAAGCACGGGATCATCGTCTCCCGTGAGGTCAACGACAGCTGGATCATCAACAACAAGAGCTACGACAACAAGCTCTCGGGCGTGGTGATCGACCGTAACAGCGTCAACAACCTGATCGCCTACAACGAGATTTACCGCAACCACACCGACGGCATCACCTTGTACGAAAGCGGCGACAACCTGATCTGGGGCAACAAGCTGATCAGCAACCGCCGCCACGGCATTCGCGTGCGTAACAGCGTGAACATTCGCCTGTACGAAAACGTCGCCATGGCCAACGGCCTGGTGGGTGTGTACGGGCACATCAAGGACCTTTCCGACACTGACCGCGACATCGCCCTCGACCCGTTCGACACCAAGGTCTCGCTGATCGTCGTCGGCGGAGAACTGGCGGCCAACGGCAGCGGCCCGCTGTCGATTGACTCGCCGTTGAGTGTGGAACTGTATCGGGTGTCGATGCTGGCACCGAGCAAGGCCAGCGGTATCAGCTTTTCCGGGGTGCTGGGTGAGCGTCAGGACGAGATCCTCGACCTGATGGTGCGCCAGCAGAAAGCCGTATTGATCGACCCGGTCGAGCGCCAGACCGAAATGGCGGATTAAGGAAGCCACGACATGACTCCACACCTGATGAAATTGCTTGGTCTGAGTGCTGCCATGCTGGCGATCAGCAGCGGCGCGCAGGCCGACACCGTACAGGCGCCGACCTTCAGCGCTGCGCCCTGCTGCCAGTTGTGCCCCGAAGCGCATGACGCCAGCCGCTACACCACCCGCTACCAACAGAACTTCACCACCCTGGTGCAAGCCCAGGGTGACTGGCTGTTCCGCACTCGCGAAGACCTGCGTACCGAATTCAACACCACTGCAGCCGGCTACAAACGCCTGCAGCAGTTGCACGACGCCTTCAAGGCCCGTGGCGTCGAGTTGGTAGTGGTGTACCAGCCGACTCGCGGCCTGGTGAACCGCAACATGCTCAAGCCAGCCGAAAAAGCGGCGTTCAACTATGAAAAGGCCCTGGGCAACTACCAGGCGATGCTCGCCCGCTTCAGCAAGATGGGCTACAACGTGCCCGATCTGTCGCCGCTGACCAACGAGCAACTGGCCGCCGCCGATCAGGGCAAGGATTTCTACTTCCGCGGTGACCAGCACTGGACGCCTTACGGCGCCGAGCGCGCAGCCAAGATCGTGGCTGACACCGTGCACAAGATGCCTGCGTTCGAAGGCATTCCACAGCGCGAATTCGAAAGCCACAAGTCCGGACGCATGGGCAAGACCGGCACCCTGCATAACGTCGCCGGGCAATTGTGCGGCACCAGTTATGCCGTGCAGTACATGGACCAGTTCACCACCGAGCCCAAGGGCGAAAGCGGCAGTGACGACCTGTTCGGCGATTCCGGCAATCCGCAGATCACCCTGGTCGGCACCAGCCACAGCGGTAAGAACTACAACTTCTCCGGTTTCCTGGAACAGTACATCGGTGCCGATGTACTCAACGTCGCCTTCCCCGGCGGTGGCCTTGAGGGTTCGATGATCCAGTACCTGGGCAGCGACGACTTCAAGAACAACCCACCGAAGATCCTCATCTGGGAATTCTCGCCGCTGTATCGTTTGGACCAGGAAACCATCTGGCGGCAGATGCTCGCGCTGCTCGACAACGGCTGCGAAGGTCGTCCTGCGCAGATGCACGCCAGTGCCACGCTCAAACCGGGCAAGAACGAACTGATGGTCAACGGCAAGGGGGGCGTGATCAAGGACCTGACCAATGGCCGTCACCAGTTGGACATCAAGTTCGAGGACACCTCGGTCAAGGTCCTGCAGGCTACCCTCTGGTACCTCAACGGCCGTCACGAAGACGTCAAGATCGAAAAACCCGAGACCTCCGACACCGATGGCCGCTTCGCCTTCCAGCTGCGCGAGGATGAAGACTGGGCCAGCCAGACCCTGCTTGCTGTGGAGGTCCAGGGCCCAGAAAGCGGTACCCAGAAGGTCGAGGCCACGCTGTGTAAACGCAACAACTTCGCCGGCAATGCGCAACGTACCGCGCACGCTGGCCAGTGAGGCGCACATGAACAGACTCAACAAGATCGCCGCTCCTACCCTGCTCGCCCTGGCCTTGTTCGGCCCGGCCGCGCAGGCTGCCGGGCTAGTGCCGCCACAGGGTTACTACGCCGGTATCGAAAAGCTCAAGAGCGGCCCCAGCGACTACAAATGCGAAGCCATTCCCAAGCCGTACACCGGCAAGCTGCAGTTTCGCAGCAAGTACGAAGGCTCGGACAAGGCCCGTGCGACCCTGAACAAGGACTCGGAAAAGGCCTTCCGCGAATCCACCGCGAGCATCACTACGCTGGAGCGCGGGGTCAGTAAGCAGGTCATGCAATACATGCGCGATGGCCGCCCGCAGCAGCTCGATTGCGCCCTGGCGTGGCTGGGTAGCTGGGCCCGCGCCGATGCGCTGATGTCCACCGACTACAACCACACCGGCAAGTCCATGCGCAAATGGGCGCTGGGCAGTCTGAGCGCGTCGTGGCTGCACTTGAAGTTCTCCAACTCCATGCCGCTGGCCGCGCACCAACAGGAAGCCGAGCAGATCGAGAAATGGTTCGCGCGCCTGGCCGATCAAGTGGTCAAGGACTGGAGCGATCTGCCCCTTGAGAAGATCAACAACCACTCCTACTGGGCTGCCTGGTCAGTCATGGCGACTGCCGTGGCCACCGACCGCCGCGACCTGTTCGACTGGTCGGTGAAGGAATACCGGGTTGCTGCCAACCAGGTCGATGCCCAGGGCTTCTTGCCCAATGAGCTCAAGCGCAAACAGCGCGCCCTGGCTTACCACAACTACGCCCTGCCGCCGCTGGCGATGATCGCCAGCTTCGCCCAAGTCAACGGCGTTGATGTACGTCCGGAAAACAACGGTGCGCTCAAGCGTCTGGGTGAGCGGGTGCTGTCCGGGTCGAAAGACCCAAGCCCGTTCAAGGCCAAGAACGGTGAAAAGCAGGACATGGACGATCTCAAGATCGACAGCAAATACGCCTGGCTCGAACCCTGGTGCAGCCTCTACCGCTGCAGCGCCGATGAGCTGGAGCGCAAGCGCGACATGCAGCCGTTCAAGAGTTTCCGTCTCGGCGGCGACCTGACCCGGGTCTATGACCCTCAGGCCGAACAGAAAAAGTAAGGCTCACTGCTCCCACAGGGTTAGTCAGTTTGGTTGCCTCCGGTGGTTTTCCACGGGGGGTTTGGGGGGCTGCTGCCCCGATATGGATAACGACAAGGAGAGATCGGGATGGTGTTCTCGTCCAATGTGTTTCTGTTCCTGTTCCTGCCGATCTTTCTCGGCTTGTACTACTTGAGCGGGCAACGCTATCGCAACGCCCTGTTGCTGCTGGCAAGCTACATCTTCTACGCCTGGTGGCGAGTGGACTTCCTGGCGTTGTTTGCCGGAGTCACCCTATGGAACTACTGGATCGGCCTGAAAGTCGGTGCCGCCGGTGTGCGCACCAAACCAGCACAACGCTGGCTGCTGCTTGGGGTCGCGGTCGACCTGTGCATCCTCGGCTACTTCAAGTACGCCAACTTCGGTGTCGACAGCATCAACGCGATCATGACCTCGTTCGGTCTTGAGCCGTTCATCCTCACCCACGTGCTGTTGCCGATCGGCATCTCGTTCTACATCTTCGAGTCGATCAGCTACATCATCGACGTCTACCGCGGCGACACCCCGGCTACACGCAACCTGATCGACTTTGCCGCGTTCGTGGCGATCTTCCCGCACCTGATCGCCGGTCCTGTGCTGCGTTTCAAGGACCTGGCCGACCAGTTCAACCATCGCACCCACACCCTGGACAAGTTCTCCGAAGGCTGTACGCGGTTCATGCAGGGCTTTATCAAAAAGGTATTCATTGCCGACACCCTGGCCGTGGTCGCCGACCATTGCTTCGCCCTGCAGAACCCGACTACCGGTGACGCCTGGCTCGGTGCCCTGGCCTACACCGCACAGCTGTACTTCGACTTCTCCGGCTACAGCGACATGGCCATCGGCCTGGGCTTGATGATGGGTTTCCGCTTCATGGAAAACTTCAAGCAACCGTACATCAGCCAGTCGATCACCGAGTTCTGGCGGCGCTGGCACATCAGCCTGTCGACCTGGCTGCGCGACTACCTGTACATCACTCTCGGAGGCAACCGTGGCGGCACCCTCGCCACCTACCGCAACCTGTTCCTGACCATGCTCCTCGGTGGTCTGTGGCACGGCGCCAACTTCACCTACATCATCTGGGGTGCCTGGCACGGCATGTGGCTGGCCATCGAGCGAGCCCTGGGCCTGGACACCAACCCGCAGCGCTTCAACCCGATCAAGTGGGCCTTCACCTTCCTCCTGGTGGTGGTCGGCTGGGTGATCTTCCGCGCCGAAAACCTCGACGTCGCCGGACGGATGTACGGCGCCATGTTCAGCTTCGGTGACTGGCAGCTGTCCGAGCTCAACCGCGCCAACCTGACCAGCCTGCAGATGGCAACGCTGGCAGTGGCCTACGCGACCCTGGCGTTCTTTGGCTTGCGCGACTTCTACCGCAACGCCAAGCCCGCGCCCAAAGCCAGCCCGGTGGCGGTGCATGCCGACGGCAGCCTGAGCCTGGACTGGGGCCTATACGCCAGCCGCGCACTGGTATTGCTGTTGTTCGTCGCCTCGATCCTCAAGCTCTCGGCACAAAGCTACTCGCCGTTTCTCTACTTCCAGTTCTGAGTGAGCCGACCATGACCCGATCATTACGCAAACTCTACTCCGTGTTGTTCATGCTCTTGCTGCTGGGCCTTGGCCTGTGGTCGCTGGGCGGTTTGGGCAGCTTCCAGCGCACCGCGCAGATGAGCGTGCTCGACGGCAAACTGGCAAAGGCCGCCGAGACGCACTACGACGAGCAGTTCCCGCTCAAGCGCATCGCCACCAACCTGTGGGCGGCGCTGGACTTCAAACTGTTCAACGAAGGCCGTCCAGGGGTAGTCCTGGGCCGCGAGCAGTGGCTGTTCAGCGACGAGGAGTTCAAGCCGGTCGCCAACAGCGATCAGTTCGAGCAGGAAAACCTGGCACTGATCCGTGGTGTGCGCGACACCTTGCAGCAGCGCGGCGTGCAACTGGTGTTGGCCATCGTGCCGGCCAAGGCACGCCTGTACAGCGAATACCTGGGCGAGCAGACCCCGGCCAGCCTGCACGGTGACCTGTACAACGAGTTCCATGCTCAGGCCCGTCAAGCTGGCGTGTTTGCCCCGGACCTGCTGGCGCCACTAACGACAGCCAAAACCCGTGGCCAGTTGTTCCTGCGCACCGACACCCACTGGACGCCAATGGGTGCCGAGGTGGTTGCCCAGCACCTGGCCGAAGCCGTCAACCGCCAGAACCTGCTCAGCGGCGAGCCGCAGCAGTTCATCACCGAGCAGCGTCAGAGCGCACCGTACAAGGGTGACCTGACCAACTTCCTGCCGCTCGACCCACTGTTCAGCAACCTGCTGCCAGCACCGGACACCTTGCAGCAACGCAGCACCCGACCGGCCCAAGCGCCAGCAGAAAGTGGCGATGCGCTGTTCGCCGACAACGAAATCCCGGTGGCGCTGGTCGGTACCAGCTACAGCGCCAACCCCAACTGGAACTTCCTCGGCGCCCTGCAGCAGGCCTTGCGCAGCGACGTGGTCAATTACGCCGAAGACGGCCATGGCCCGCTGTTGCCGATGCTCAAGTACCTCAAGAGCGACGCCTTCAAAGACAGCGCCCCACAGGTGCTGATCTGGGAGTTCCCGGAACGCTATCTGCCAATGAAGAACGACCTCAGCGACTTCGACCCGCAGTGGATCGCTGAACTGAAGAAAACCCGAACTGCCAACCAAGACCTGGCTCTGTCGTCCACCCGGACGCAAAACTGAAGAGGAAACATCCATGACCTTGCACACTACCAAGCACCGCATCGCCAAAGCCTGCGCCCTGGCCGCAGGTCTGAGTCTGCTCTCCCTGCAGGCCTTCGCCGGCGCCGACGCCGCACTGTATGGCCCCAGCGCGCCGAAAGGTTCGAGCTTCGTGCGCATTTACAACGCCAGCAACCAAACGGTCAGCGCCAGCGTCGGTAACACCCAGATCACCGACGTGGCGGCTCAGGCCAGCAGCGACTTCAGCTTCATGCCGCAGGGCGACTACAGCGCCAAGCTCGGCAGCCAGAGCGTGCCGGTCAAGCTCGCCTCCGATCACTACTACACCCTGGTCAACAACGCCTCGGGCCAGCCGCAACTGGTCGAGGAGCCGCCGTTCAAGAACAAACAGAAATCCCTGGTGCGGGTGCAGAACCTCAGCGACCAGGCCCTGACCCTGAAAACCGCCGACGGCAAGACCGAAGTGGTCAAGCCGGTAGCCGCCAAGGCCCGTGGCGAGCGTGAGATCAACCCGGTCAAGGTCAGCCTGGCCCTGTATGAAGGCGACAAAAAAGTCAGCGATCTGAAGCCGGTGGCTCTGGAGCGCGGCGAAGCAGCGGTGCTTTACGTCACCGGATCCGGCAGCAACCTGTCGCCGGTCTGGGTCAAGCGCCCGGTATCGACCCGTTAATCAACTGCCTCTTTCAATCTTCGGAGAACACTCATGATTCCAGTCATCCTGTCCGGCGGTAGCGGTTCGCGTCTGTGGCCCTTGTCGCGCAAACAGTTCCCTAAACAGTTCCTGGCCCTGACCGGTGAACACACCTTGTTCCAACAAACCATTGAGCGCCTGGTGTTCGAAGGCATGGACACGCCACTGGTGGTCTGCAACAAGGACCACAAGTTCATCGTCAACGAGCAACTGAGCAACCTGAAGCTACAAACCCAGGGCATCCTGCTCGAACCTTTCGGTCGCAATACCGCTCCGGCGGTGGCACTGGCGGCAATGAAACTGGTCAATGAAGGCCGTGACGAGCTGATGCTGGTGCTCCCGGCCGACCATGTGATCGACGACCAGAAAGCCCTGCAACGTGCCCTGGCCCTGGCCACCGTGGCGGCCGAACGTGGCGAGATGGTGCTGTTCGGCGTGCCGGCGACCAAACCGGAAACCGGTTATGGCTACATCAAATCAAGCCAGGACGCACTGCTGCCCGAAGGTGTCAGCCGGGTTGCCCAGTTCGTTGAAAAGCCCGATGAGAAGCGCGCCAAGGAGTTCGTCCAGGCCGGTGGTTACTTCTGGAACAGCGGCATGTTCCTGTTCCGTGCCAGCCGCTTCCTCGAAGAGCTGAAAAAGCATGATCCGGACATCTACGACACCTGCCTGCTGACCCTGGAACGCAGCGTCGAAGATGGCGACAGCCTGAGCATCGACGATGCCACCTTCGCCTGCTGCCCGGACAACTCCATCGACTACGCGGTGATGGAAAAGACCCAGCGCGCCTGCGTGGTGCCGCTGAGTGCCGGCTGGAGCGATGTCGGTTGCTGGTCGTCGCTGTGGGACGTGCACGAAAAAGACACCAACGGCAACGTCACCAAAGGTGATGTAGTGGTCCAGGACAGCCGCAACTGCATGATCCATGGCAACGGCAAACTGGTGTCGGTGATTGGTCTTGAGAACATCGTTGTGGTCGAGACCAAAGACGCCATGATGATTGCCCACAAGGACAAGGTCCAGGGCGTCAAGCAACTGGTCAACACCCTCAACGAACAGGGCCGCAGTGAAACCCAGAACCACTGTGAAGTGTACCGGCCGTGGGGCTCCTACGACTCGGTGGACATGGGGGGGCGCTTCCAGGTCAAACACATCACGGTCAAGCCGGGCGCCTGCCTGTCGCTGCAGATGCACCACCACCGTGCCGAGCACTGGATCGTGGTGTCGGGCACCGCCGAAGTGACCTGCGACGAGAACGTGTTCCTGCTCACCGAAAACCAGTCCACCTACATCCCGATCGCCTCGGTGCACCGCCTGCGCAACCCGGGCAAGATCCCGCTGGAGATCATCGAAGTGCAGTCGGGTAGCTACCTGGGTGAAGACGATATCGAGCGTTTCGAAGATATCTATGGCCGCTCGACGCCGCTTGAGCGTGGGATTTCGATCAAAACCATCGCGCAGTAACCCCGGGGCTGGTTTAAAGCCCTTCGCCGGCAAGGCCGGCTCCTACAAATTCTGTGTCCGGTTCAGCATTTGAGTCTGACAAAGATCACTGTAGGGGCCGGCCTTGCCGGCGATGTTTTTTGAGGGCAGGCATTTTTACGGTTAGGATGAAAACACACCCGCACACAAGGCTGTGTTCATGCTTATCGGCGCTTTTCTCGTCCTCACCTGGCTGGTCCTGCTACTGCGCTACCCGGCCAAAGCCCTGCCCATTTCCCTGTCGGCACTCTTCGGCCTGGGACTGGTGGCGCTCTGGGTGATCTGGCAAGACAACCGCGAAACCCGCCAACTGGCCCGCCTGGACCTGCGTCTAACCTACGCTCCTGACAGTTGCCCGGCCGATCGCCCCCTGCACGTGCACATGAAAAACGGCAACGACGTGCCCTTGCAAACATTGCGCTGGCGTGTAGCGGCTTATGCGCCAGGCGATAGCGTCAACCTCAGCGAAAATACCTACGGTGCACCGCGCTATCGTGGCCCAGGTGATCTGCAACCTGGAACCGAATGGAGTGATTGCCTGCCCTTACCTCCCTTGCGCTCGGGTTATCGCCCGCAATCCCTGGAGTTCAGGGCCGAACAGCTGCGCGGCAACTTTTCCAACTAACGAAGGATCGTCCATGCCCATCGTCCTCATCACAGGTTGTTCCAGCGGTATTGGCCGCGCCCTGGCCGACTGTTTCAAACAGGCCGGCCATGAGGTCTGGGCCACAGCGCGTAAAGCCGAAGATGTAGCGCGCCTGCAGTCGGCCGGTTTTACCGGACGACAGCTGGACGTCAACGACGCCCAGGCCCTGCAACGCTTGAGTGCGCAAATCGAATCGGCCCATGGTGGCCTCGACATCCTCATCAACAACGCCGGCTACGGCGCCATGGGCCCACTGCTCGATGGTGGCGTCGAGGCCATGCAGCGCCAGTTCGAAACCAACGTATTTGCCCTGGTCGGGGTCACTCGTGCGCTGTTCCCGGCGTTGCGTCGCAATAAGGGCTTGGTGGTGAACATCGGCAGCGTTTCCGGTGTGCTGGTCACGCCATTTGCCGGGGCTTACTGCGCCTCGAAAGCCGCCGTGCATGCCCTGAGCGATGCCCTGCGTCTGGAGCTGGCGCCGATGGGCATCCGCGTCATGGAGGTGCAACCGGGCGCCATTGCCACGCAGTTTGCCGACAATGCCCAGACTCAGGCGGAACAGGTGCTGGCCGCCGACTCACCGTGGTGGCCGTTGCGCGAACAGATTCACGCCCGTGCTCGCGCCTCTCAAGATCGCCCAACGTCGGCTACGGATTTCGCCCAAGGCCTGCTCGCCGCTGTGCAAAAACAGCCTACGCCAGCATTGGTGCGCCTGGGCAACGGCAGCCGTGCGCTGCCGTTGATGGCCCGCTGGCTGCCGCGCATGCTCCTGGACAGCGTGCTGAAAAAGCGCTTCGGCCTTAGTCGCCCGTTGTAACGGCTGCGGTCATTGCCGGATCGAAGGCCTGCCAGCCACCGCCCAGCGCCTTGTACAAACCCACCAAGGCCTGGGACACGCTCGCGGAGCTCTCCACCCATTGCTCCTCGCTGGCCAGCAAGGCGCCCTGGACGCTGAGTACATTGAGGAAATCCACTGCGCCTTCAACGTATTGTTGCTGCGCCGTCTGCAGGGCAATGCGGTTTTGCCGCACGGCTTCGGCCAACAGGTCGCGGCGCAACTGACTGGCGTTATACAGACGCAGCACATCGTCGATTTCATGCCAGGCGCGCAGTACCACCTGCTGATAGTGCAAGGCCGCTTCCTGCTGCTGCGCTTCACGTAACTGGAGCACGCCACGCAGTCGTCCACCGTCGAAGATCGGCAGGCTCAACTGCGGCCCGATGCCGAAACGGCGCGAATCCCACCCACCAAAGTCGGACAACTGCAGCGCTTGAAAGCCAACGTTGCCTGACAGCCGAATGCTCGGATAGAAATCCGCCTTGGCCACACCGATGCTGGCGGTGGCTGCGTGCAATTGGGCGGCAGCCTGAAGGATGTCCGGACGGCGCTCGGCCAGTTCCGAGGGCACACCAATAGCAAAGCGTCGCTGCGGCGCTGGCATGGCACCCGGCGCCAACAGTTCAGCCTGCAAGCTACGCGGCGGTTCGGCCAGCAACAGGCTCAAGGCGTTGATCAATTGCGCCTGGCGTTCCTCCAAGGTGGGCTGGCGTGCTTCGATCGAAGCCACTTGCGCACTGGCCTGGGCCACGTCCAGGGCCGTGGCGACACCATCGCGCAAACGCATTTGTGACAGGCGCAAACTATGGCGCGAGACCTCAAGGTTTTCCTGCGTCACCGCCAGGGTACTCTGCACCGCACGCAGCTGAATGTAATTGCCCGCCGTCTCGGCCAGCAACGACAACAGCACGCCCCGACGGTCATTCTCGGCGACCTCCACTACTGCGTCGGCGGCTTCGACTTGCCGCCTTACCCGCCCCCACAAATCCAGCTCCCAGCTGGCAGTCAGATCCCCTTGCCACAAGTTGAAGGCTGACTTGCCGCCCTCACCGGACGGATCATTGAGGCCTTGCGCGCTGTTGCGGGCGCGGCTGTAGCCGGTGCCGAGATCGACGGCTGGGGTCTGCTCTGAGGCGATGCTGCTGCGCAAGGCTCGGCTTTGCAGTAGACGTGCACTGGCGATCTGCAAGTCGAGGTTGCGCTGACTGGCACGCTCGATCAGCGCACTGAGCTTGGCGTCATGAAAGTCCTCCCACCAGCGTTGCTGCAGCGGTTCGGCCAGGGCCTGGCTTGGCGCGGGTTTCTCCTGCAGGGGTGCCCAACTGGCAGGTGCCTGGCTGGAAGGTTGGTGAAAATCCGGGCCCAGGGTACAACCGGCCAACACGCTCAACAGCAAGGGGCATAAAGCGAACGCAGGTTTCATCGGCTGCTGACCTCGTTGCCCGCGGCCAATTTGGCACGCGTGTCGATGGTTGCCACCACCGACATGCCCACGCGCAGTCGCTGGAGCAAAGGCTGATCGGCATCGAAGACGATCTTCACCGGAATGCGCTGCACGACCTTGGTGAAATTACCGGTGGCATTGTCCGGTTTGACCGCAGCAAAGGTGACGCCCGTCGCCGGAGCGATACTTTCAACGTGCCCCTTCAGGTACTCATCGGCAAAGGTATCAACACGGATCTGCACCGGTTGCCCAGGCTGTACATGAGTCAGCTGGGTTTCCTGGAAATTACCGAGCACATAAGCGTGTGCCAACGGCACCACCGATAGCAGTTTCGCCCCCGGATTGACGTAGGCGCCGACCCGCAGCGCGCGCTCGCCGACCATGCCGTCGATGGGTGCCACAATGCGGGTGTAAGACAGGTCCAGATGCGCCCGTTCCAGGCTCGCCTGGGCATGCTTCAAACCGCCTTCGGCACTGTCCACTTGCGCGCTGAGAATATCCACTTGCTTGCGCGCAGCAGCCAGCGCCGCGTGTGAATTGCTCAGCCGCGCGCTGGCCTGATCAACCCGGCTGCGTGCCTGCTGAGCGTTTTGCACAGTACCGGCGCCCTGCTCGGCCAAGCGGCTGTGGCGTGTCAACTCATGGTTGGCGAACGCCAATTCAGCCTGATTGGCGTTTACCGCCGCCTGCGCCTGGGCGATCAGCGAGGCCTGCCGTTCGAGGGTAGCCCGGGCATTGTGCTGCTGCGCAGTGGACATCAACAGTTGCGCCTGCGCCGCCGCCAGGGCGGCCTGATAGTCACGGTCGTCAATCAGCGCCAGCACTTGCCCGGCCTTGACCTGCTGGTTGTCGTCGACCAGCACTTGTTTGATGAAGCCCGCCACCTTCGGCGCAACCACCGTGTAGTCAGCTGAAACATAGGCATCGTTGGTGCTCTGCTCGCTGGTGCCACCCAGCAACAGCGGTACACAGAGGCCAGCCAGGCCGGCAAGCACCAGCGCGGCCACGATCAAGGCGGTTTTTCGATGAGTCGTTATTGTCGTCATGTGTATCTCTCAGAACAGGTACCTAGGCCACCGCACGTGGTGGATAGATTCGGGTAGGGACAAAAGGAATCAGCAGGATCAAGGCGCCGGCGAGCACCGCCATGCACAGGTAGAGGTCAGCCGAGGTCAGCACCAGGGCTTGCTCGTGAATGCGTTTGGCCAGGCCGGGCGCCGCGCTGTCGGCCAACGGCGAGTTGCCCAGGTTGTCGACCAGCACGTTGGAATGAAAATGGCGACGCAGCGTAGTCAGGGCTTCAAGTAAACCGGTGGCAACCACCGAGGCCAGGCCTTTGACGGTGTTGAACCAGGCGGAAGCGAACGGGCCGTCCTGCGGGCTCATGCCGCCAGTGGCAAGCATCAGCAACGGCAACACGGCCATCGGTTGACCGAAGATATGCAGCATCTGCAGCAGGTAGAAGTTGTCGCGAATCCACACGCTGGTGAGCTGACTGCCGAGCGCGCAGGACAGCGCCAACATGCCCAGGCCGATGGCCAGGACCCAACGGCAATCCACTGCCCGGATGTTGCACAAGGCGGCGGTCAGTGGCAGCGCGAGCAACTGTGGCAGCGCCACCAGCAGCATCAGCGGCGCGGTCTGCGCCGGGCGATAACCCTGGATCTGGGCAAGGTAACTGGAGGGAATGAGGATCGCCGCAGTCAGCACGATCAACACCCCGAACAGCGTCACCAACGCGTGGGTAAGGTTGCGGGTCTTGAGCATCTGCAGCTTGAAGAACGGCAGTGGCTCGGACCATTCGTTGCACAGGAACACCACCAGCAGCACCAGACCACCGCCCAGCAACCAACAAATCAGCGGCGAGTCGAACCAACCCAGGCGATCGCCCAGGGTCAGGCCGATCACCAGCGAGCAGATCGCCGGTAAACCGAACAGCACGCCACGCCAGTCGAACTGCTTGAAACGCTCCAGGCGCAGCGGGTCCTGCGGCAGGCCCCAGGCCACGCAGGCCATGGCCAGCAACGACGGCACAATGATCTGCCAGAATGCCCATTGCCAACCGACGTACTCCGTCCACAAACCTGCCAACGGCGTGCCCAGGTTGGGCCCGAAGGTGGCCGTCAGGGCATAGCCGGCGAGGCCATAGACCTTGATCCCCGGCGGTAGAAAACGCAGGGCGACACTCATCAGCATCGGTGGCAACGCGCCCGACGCCAGGCCCTGCAAAATGCGCAGCAGCATCAGGCTGGAAAGATTCGGAGCATAGGGTTGCAACAGCCCCAACAGGGCAAAGGCACTGATCGCGCAGAGGGTGAAGCGGCGCAGGGAAAAGGTCACTGCCAGCCACGGCGAGAAGGCCATGGCCGAGACCGAGGCGGCGGCATACACGGCAATCAGCCAGGCGCCTTCATCGGCACCAATGAACATGGCGCCACGGATGTCGGCCAGCGAAGCCTTGGTGACCATCTCATTAAGGCCGGCACAAAGCACCGCCAGCAACACCCCCAATAACCCGACCACGATCCGCAGGCCAAATACTGCAGGCGTTGCGGGGCTGGCCACAGGCACGGGCGCGACAGCAGAGGGCTGCGCGGTTAACGAACTCATTGAAGACATCTCCGGGGGGAACAACTACCGGCAGAAGTCTATGAAGCGGCAATGATGACGAAAACTGACATATTGGCAGTTTACGAGTGCAGCAAACGCAATCCTGGCGTCAAAGGCTCTCGCTACAGCAGGCCTTGAGTGTCTGGCGCAGCCAGCGGTGGGCCGGATCGTTGTCAAAACGCGGGTGCCAGGCCTGCATCACCGTCACCCGCTCCATCGGCAGCGGAATACGGAACGAACGCAGCGGCAGGCCGAGCTTGGTCACACTGGTAAGAATGTTGGCCGGCATTGGCAGCAACAGGTCGGAGTCGGGCAGGGAAAACATCGCCGAGTGAAAGCTTGGGGTGATCAACGCGACGTGGCGTTGCACCTTGTAGTTGGCCAGTTCCAGATCGATTGGGCCATTGGCGCGGCCGCGGCGCGACACGCTGATCTGCGGGTAGGCGGCAAAGCGCTCTGGGGTGATAGGCTCGTCGAAAATCGGGTGATCCTGGCGCGCCAAGCCGACATAGATAGTGTTGAACAGGCTCTGCACCTTGATTTCCGGCCCCAGGTCGATGGTCGAGCTGACAATCAGGTCGTTGCGCCCATCGCGCAAAATCGAGTCGTCATCACCGCCACTTTCCGGCACGAAGCGCAGCACCGTACGTGGTGCTTGCTCATGCATGGTGCGCAGCAACTGCGCGCCATACAGGGCAATAAACAGGTCATTGGTGCGAATGCTGAAGGTCCGCTCCAGGGTGGCCAACTCCACTTCCTCACGGCTGCGAAACACCAGCCCGGCCTGCTCGACCAGCGCCCGCACCTGCTCGTGCAAGGCCAGCGCCCGTGGCGTCGGCACCAGGCCGCGACCGGCGCGGACCAGGATCGGATCACCGATGGCCTCGCGGATACGCCCCAAAGTCCGGCTCATGGCTGCCGGGCTCAGGTTCATGCGCCGCGCGGCGCCGACCACACTGCCTTCATCGAGCAAAGCGTCGAGGGCGACCAACAGGTTCATATCCGGGATCTGCATTGCCAGGTATCCAAGGGGTCAGAAAGGATAATGTTACCAGCTTGGCAGCCACGTCCACGTTGCGCCAGACACAACTACACAGTGCATGGCAGGCCATTTATCTGCGCCGAGCGTTGGCCAACAATGCTCGGCTCGACTTCGTTTTCGTGGAGCCCTGCATGCTCAGCCCCGTCTTGATCGCCATTGATGGCTCCAGCGCCTCGGAAGGTTTGCTGGAGCTTGCACAGCAATACTGTCAACCGGCCAATCACCGCTTGCATGTGGTGCTGGCCATCGACAGCGCGTTTGCCTTGGACCGTGTGACAGCCTTTGAACAGCAGGAGTACCCGGCGGCTACTGACGAACAGCGCCATGCCAGCCAAGCCATGCAGCAAGCCCTGCAACGGTTGGTGACGCTGGGTTTCGAGAGTGAGGGCAAACTGCTTCAGGGCGAACCGGTGGCGGTGATTGTCAGTGAAGCCCGCAGGCTTGATTGTGCCTTGATCATCATGGGCCACCGCCACCTGAACCGCCTGGGGCGCTTGCTGGATCCGTCGATCAGCAACAAAGTCATCGATCAGATGAGCTGCCCTGTGTTGGTCGATTCCCGGCACGTCTGAAGCACATCGCCGGCAAGGCCGGCTACAGTGGCCCCCCTACCCCTGATCTTTTGCTGGCTTGACCACCACGGTGCAGGTCGTCCCCGCTGCCAGCAAAAAGCCTTCCGGCACTTCATCGATATGAATGCGCACCGGCACCCGCTGAGCCAGGCGCACCCAGTTGAAGGTCGGGTTGACGTCGGCAATCAGCTCGCGGCTTTGCGGGTTGTCGCGGTCGTAGATGCCGCGGGAAATACTCTCCACATGCCCCTTGAGCACCTCGCCGCTCATCATCTGCAGGTCCGCCTGATCGCCGACTTTCACATGCGGCAGCTTGGTCTCTTCGAAAAAGCCGTAGACCCAGAAGGAATCCTTGTCGACTACCGCCATCTTCGGCTCACCGGTGCGCGCGTAGTCCCCCCGATGGACGTTGAGGTTGGTCACATAGCCGTCAACGGTGGCAAGAATTCGGGTGCGCTTAAGATCAAGCTCGGCAGCGGCCAGTTGCGCCTGAGCATGCTGATAATCCGCCAGGGCCGAATTGGCAATGTTGCTGGCGTCGTCGCGGTTCTCGCGGGAGATCACCAGGTTGTCCATGTCGGCGCGCCGATGGGCGTTGACCTTACGCATTTCCCAGGTGGCCTTGCGTGAAGCGACCAGAGCCTGGGCCTGTTTGACCGCCACTTCATAATGCTCAGGATCGATCTGCAGCAGCACATCGCCCTTCTTCACCAACTGGTTATCGCGTACCGGCACATCAACCACATAGCCCGGTACATCGGCGGCAACGTTGATGATGTCTGCGCGCACCCGCCCGTCCCGGGTCCAGGGCGTGTTCATGTAGTGCACCCAGAGCTGGCGGCCGATCACCACGGCAGCAGCCAGCACGAGCAAGGTGGCGATCAGGCTGAAAAACTTTTTCATCAACAGGGGTCTCAACGGTAGAGAGTCAGGGCCATGGAACCGAACAGGCAAATAAACAGACACAGGCGCAACAGCGCCGGATGCCAGAAAAACCGGTAGCCGTCATAGCTTGCGATGAATCGGTCCAGGCCCCAGGCGAGCCCGGCGGCGAACAGGAACATCAAGGTCATGGTCGGCATGTAGACGCCGTGGAAGGCGATTTCACGAGGCATGGGGCTGTCCTTGAGCCGGGGCCAGGGCGGCCAGCGGCGACTGGGGGTCGAGCAGCGAAGTACGGATGAAGTGCAGGTAGCTCTGCACACGACGCAGGGCTGAGGTATCGAAGTGCCGGGCAAAAGGTTCGTCGGTGGCCAGCACGCGGCTGATGGCATGGTCTACGGCTACCAAAGCACGCTCGTGGTTGCTCGCACTCGGTTGCAGGAACAGGCGCGTCAGCGCTCGGCCCATGACCCGGATTGCCTGGCGCCAGGGCTGCGACTCGGCGTAACACGGATGCACCGGCAAAATCGCCTGCTCCTTACGCAGTTCAATGATCGCGTGCCCCACCTCAAGCACCAGCAACATCCAGCGCAGCAGGTTGCTCTGCACCATCGGTTTACCGGCAGCCAAGCCATAGGCCTGGTGCAGCAAGTCACGGGTGCGGCTTTCGAAGGCCGAACCGAGACCCCGCAGGCGACCGCTGATGGCGAACAGTACCTGGCTGCGCAAATCCTGCTCCAGGCGACTCCACAACCAGCGGCTGTTGGGCGGCAGAATGATCGCCCCGGCCGCGGCGCACACCAGCATGCCGATGACCATGGCGATGTAGTCGTTGATGAAGTTGTAGGGGTTGTAGACGGTCAGGTTGTCCGGCACGGAGCCGGTGGCAAAGAAGATCAGCAGCCCCAAGCCAACGCCGGCGTAGGCAGGGCGCGAAGCGAGGAAGGCACCGAACACGAACACCGGCGCCAGGACCAGGCACAGCAAGGGAAAGCCATCGATCCAGGGGAACACGAAGAAGGTTTCAAAAAAGCCGACGAAGGCGCCGAACAAGGTCCCACAGGCCATTTGAAAAGACATTCGCTTGGGGTTTGGCGAGGCCGCCGACAGCCCTACAGTGGCGGCCGCAATCAGGGTCATCATCGCCCCGCTCGGCCAAGCTGTAGCGATCCAGAAGCTGCCCAGCACCAGCAAAATGAACGAGGCCCGCACTCCCGCCGCCAACGACACCATCCAGTTGGTCTGCGCTACATAGGGCTCGTCCCACTGCTCGCGGGCATGGTTGTGCTCGGCCAGCGAAGCGTGAGTCAGCGCATAGCTGGACAGGTCATCGACAAAGCGATAAAGCAGTTCGTAAGCGGTGTGAAAGTCCAGCAGGTCAGCATCGCTCGGTCCACTCTCGACATAAGCGGCACGCAAGCTGCGCACCCGCTCCGGCAAGCCTTCCTTGTAGGCGGCCAGTTGCTCGGCCAAGCGTGCGGCATCGGCGCTGGTCAACGCCCGACCAGCATAGCCTTCGAGTAGATCGGCCAGCGCGTTGAGGCCCGGTTCGATCGCCGGGACGATCTGCAACGGACCGCGCAGGCGCAAGCGCTCAAGCAACTGGTGCAAGGCGTTGAAGCGCGTGGTGATGGCCATGAACTCGCTGTTCATGCGCCCCAGCCGGCCATTGCGGCGGCGCATGTGCGGATCTTCGAAGGCGGTGACGTTGCGCAGGCTTTCCAGGCCCACTGCTTCGGCGATGAAACGCACGTTGCTGCTTTCAAAGCGGTCGCGCTGGCTGTCGCCGCGCAAGCCTTCGATAACGAATCCGGCGAACACACCGAAGCGCTGATACAGGGCATTGCGCATCGCCGCGCCCGCTGACTGAGGCAGGATCGCGGCGCTGACCAGGGTTGACACCAGAATCCCCAGAGAGATTTCCAGCACCCGCCAGACCGCCGCCATAAACGCCCCATCGGGGTGTTGCAAGGCCGGCAGGCCGACCATCGCGGCGGTGTAACCGGCAAGTACAAAGCCGTAGGCCTGGAAGGTCCGATAGCGCATGGCACCGGCTGAACACAGGCCCACCCAGATCGCCAGGCTCGGCAGGAACAGTTCGGTGTTCTGTGGAAACAATGCAATCAGCGCGACCATCATCGACGAGCCGGCCAGCGTCCCCAGCAGTCGCCAAAAGCTCTTGGCAAAGACATGCCCGCTCTGCGGTTGCATGACGATGAACACAGTGATCATCGCCGTGCGCGGCTGCGGCAACTCCAGGCGCATGGCCAGCCACAACGTCAGAAACGCCGCGCTGAGGACTTTGAAGATGTAGACCCAGGTCACCCCGTCTGTGCGCGCCCACTCAAAGAAACCACGGCGCCACTCAAGGGTTGCCAGCCAGCGAAACGGTAGTGTCAGTGCGCTCATTCGGCGTGGCTCGGTTTATCGAAAATCGCCAGGGTTGCCGGGGTTTTCGGCGCCTGCTGTTTATCTTCGCCCGGTACGTCCTCACCGGCGCCCAAACCGCCACCCAAGGCGGTGACCAGTTCGGCATGCGCCGTCAAACGCGCGGCCTGCACTTGCTGCTGGATTTGTTGCTGGCGAAACAGCAGGGTTTGCGCATTGAGCACGTTGAGATAATCGGTCAGCCCGCGCTGGAAGGCGATCATGGCGATGTCATAAGTCTTCTGCGCCGAGGCCACCGACTCGGCGGCAAAGTGCTGTTGCTCGTTCATCGACTCACGGCGAATCAACTGATCGGAAATGCCCTTGAGCGCCTCGACCACGGTCTGGTTGTAGCGCGCCACGGCAATGTCATAACCGGCCGAAGCGACGCCCAGTTGCGAGCGCAGGCGACCGCCGTCGAACACCGGCAGGCTGATGGCCGGGCCGACGTTGTAGTTGAATTTGCGCCCAGTGAGAAATTCCAGTGGACCACCGCCAGTGGCCATGAAGCCAAGCCCGCCAACCAGGTCGACGTTGGGGAAAAACCCGGCATGGGCAACGTCGATACCGCGCGCTTGGGCGGCGACTTGCCAACGGCTGGCGACCACATCAGGACGCTGGCCGACCAGCTCGGCAGGCAAGGCCGAGGGTAATTTCAAAGCGGCACCGAGGGCCAGTTGTGGACGCTGCAGTTGCGCCCCCTGCCCTGGGCCTTTGCCCGCCAGGGCCGCCAACTGGTTACGCGCCAGAGCAATTTCTTCGTTCAGGGCATCGAGCTGGCGATGGGTTTCCGGCAGCGGGGTCTGCGCCTGACTGACTTCAAAATGAGTGCCAATGCCACCGGCCAGACGGCGTTCGGCAAGGGCCAGGATCTGCTCCTGCTGCTCAAGCTCAGCCTTGACAATATCGCGCTGGGCAAAGTGCAGGGACAGCTGGATATACACCTTGACGATGTTGTTCTGCAGCTCCAGCTGCGCCTGGCGCAATTGCGCCGCGCTCATGTGGGCCATGTCCACGGCCTGCTCGCTGGCATTGCGTTCGCGGCCCCAAAGGTCCAGGGCATAACTGAAGCCAAGGGCGGCGTTGTTGTCCCAAGTGTTAGCCCCCGACAACGCGCCCGGCCCATAGAACTGATCTTCAGGCCAGTTGTGGCGCTTGAGTGTCGACTCGCCGTTGACCTGCAGTTTCTCGGCCGATTCGACCACCCCGGCCATGGCCTTGGCCTCGCGTACACGAGCGGCGGCCATGGCCATGCTCGGGCTGTTGCTGACGGCCAGGGCGATCCAGCGATCGAGTTGTGGATCGCCATAGGCGCGCCACCACTGCTGCTCAGGCCAGTGGGCATCACGGGCGGCCTCGCGGATCGCCTCGTCGGTAGTCAGGGTATTGGCTTGCAGCGTCTTGCTTTGCGGGGTGATGCCCCAAGTTCCGATACAGCCGCTCAAGGTCAAGCTAAAGGCACAGGCACTGAGCGCATTGAGCGCTCTGATGATGCGACGCGGCACAGCTGCGAATTCCCGACGTAAAAGGTGGATGACGCTTGGAGACGCAATTCTAGGGGGCAGCTGCACTGGCGATAAGCGTGTATTACTGCGAATCTTTGTTACGAAAACAGCGATAATCCGGCTTTAGTCTGAAGACCGCCTCGGTTACTTCATGTCACAATTTGTCGTCTACTTTGAGAGCGACCCATGGACACCCTGCAAAACATGCGTGCTTTTAGTTGCGTGGCGCAAGTCGGCAGCTTTACTGCCGCCGCTGTGCAACTGGATACGACCACCGCCAACGTCTCGCGGGCGGTTTCCAATCTTGAAGCCCATCTGCAAACGCGCCTGCTCAACCGCACCACCCGCCGCATTGCCCTGACCGAAGCCGGTAAGCGTTACCTGATGCGCTGCGAACAGATCCTCACCTATGTCGAGGAAGCCGAAGCCGAGGCCAGCGACGCTCATGCCCGCCCCGCCGGACAGTTGAAGGTGCACTCGATGACGGGTGTCGGCCAGCATTTCGTCATTGATGCCATCGCCCGGTACCGCGAAACCCACCCGGACGTAACCTTCGACCTAACCATGGCCAACCGCGTGCCGGACCTGCTCGACGAGGGATATGACGTGTCCATCGTGCTGGCCAGCGAACTGCCGGACTCGGGCTTTGTTTCCCAGCGTTTGGGGATTACCTACAGCATCGTCTGCGCCTCGCCTGACTACGTCAGTCGCCATGGTGTTGCGCACAAGCCCAGCGACCTGCTCAACCACGCCTGCCTGCGCATGGTCAGCCCAGTGATCCCCCTGGAAAAGTGGCTGTTCGACGGGCCGGAAGGCCAGGAGGTGGTCAACATTACCCAGGCACCGTTCCAGGTGAACTCGGCCGATGCGATGAAAACCGCGATCCGCAGTGGTATGGGTGTCGGTGTTTTGCCGATCTATTCGGCCATAGAAGGGCTGCGCGATGGCTCGTTGGTACGGGTGATGCCCGATTACCGTTTGCAGGAACTGAACCTGTACGCGATCTACCCGTCACGCCAGTACCTGGATGCCAAGATCAAGACCTGGGTCGAGTACTTGCGCAACTCGTTGCCGGAAATCCTCGCCGCCCACGAGGCCGACCTCAAGACCCACGAATTGCTCATCGCCAACTGAAATCTTGCTGCACAGAGGCGGTGGAGAATGATAGCGTGCTACCCATTCTCCACCGCCCGCAGAGATTTCGCCGATGAAAAAGACTGTCCTTGCCTTCAGCCGCATCACCCCGGCGATGGTCGAACGCCTGCAGCAAGACTTCAATGTGATCGTGCCGAACCCCAAGCTCGGCGATATCAGTGCGCAGTTCAATGAAGCGTTGCCCGAGGCCCATGGCCTGATCGGCGTTGGTCGCAAGCTTGGCGAGGCGCAGCTGGCCAATGCCAGTAAGTTGGAGGTGGTATCGAGTGTGTCGGTGGGCTATGACAACTACGACCTGAACTACTTCAATGAGCGCGGCATTGCCCTGACCAATACCCCTGACGTGCTCACTGAAAGCACCGCCGACCTTGGCTTCGCCCTACTCATGGGCTGCGCCCGGCGCGTCGCCGAACTCGATGCCTGGACTAAGGCTGGGCAATGGCAAGGCACCGTCGGCCCGGCGCAGTTTGGCAGCGATGTGCATGGTAAAACCCTGGGTATCGTCGGTTTGGGCAACATCGGTGCGGCCATTGCCCGTCGTGGTCGCTTTGGCTTTAACATGCCGATTATCTACAGCGGCAACACGCGCAAGACAGCGCTGGAACAGGAGCTCGGTGCCCAGTTCCGCAGCCTCGACCAACTGCTCGCTGAAGCTGACTTCGTTTGCCTGGTGGTACCGTTGGGTGCGCAAACCAAACACCTGATCAGCAGCCGTGAGTTGAAGCTGATGAAATCCAGCGCGTTTCTGATCAACGTTTCGCGCGGCCCGGTGGTCGATGAAGCTGCTCTGGTTGAAGCGCTGCGCGATGGCACCCTTCGCGGTGCCGGGCTGGACGTCTACGAGAAAGAGCCGCTGGCCGAATCGCCACTGTTCCAGCTGCCCAATGCCCTGACCCTGCCCCACGTTGGCTCAGCCACCGCCGAAACCCGTGATGACATGGCCAATCGGGCGATGGATAACCTGCGCAGTGCCCTGCTCGGCGAGCGCCCGCGCGACCTGGTCAACCCGCAGGTATGGAAGTAAACACTCCCTTGTAGGAGCCGGCCTTGCCGGCGATGAGGCCCCACAGCCGACAGTTACCTCAAGGCCACCGCAGGTGTAACAACCTTGGCCTTGGGTTTCCTGAACACCAGCACATTGCCCAGCATCACCAGCACCAGGCCAAACAGTGCCGGCGCTGTCCACTGATAGCCCTCATAGAACGCCGAGACATTCAACGCCACCAACGGGAACAGCACGGTGCAATAAGCCGCCCGCTCCGGCCCCATGCGCCCAACCAACGTCAGGTAGGCGGTAAAGCCGATCACCGACCCCGGAACCACCAGATACAGCAACGACCCGATGTAGCGCGAATTCCACTCCATTTCGAAAGGAATGCCGATGAATAAGCAGTACATCGCGAGCATTCCGGCACCGTAAAGCATGCCCCAGGCATTGGTGGTCATCGGCCGCAAGCCGGCCTTCTGTTGCAAGCTGGAGAGCATGTTGCCTGCCGAGAAGCACAGGGTGCCCAACAGCGCCAAGGCCAAGCCAATCAGCGTTTCACGGCTCGCCGCGTGTCCCGACAGTTCCGGCCAGAACAGCAAGCCTAGCCCGCCCAACCCTAACGCGCCGCCACCAAGAACATTGGCGGCGATCTTTTGGCCGAAAAACACCCGAGCATTAAGCGCATTCCACAAAGTCGCCGTGGAGAACACCACCGCGATCAGACCGCTGGGAATCCATTGGCTGGCAGTCAGAAAACACATGAAGTTGACGCAAAACAGACACAAGCCCTGCGCCAGGCAGATGCCATGGCCGCGCCGGTTCATCGGCTGCAGGCGACGACTGAGCAGGAGGATGGCGAACAAAATCAATCCGGCCAAGGCAAAACGGTAGACGATCGACACGGGGATGGCGACCACACCCAATTGTAGTTTCAGGGCGATCCAGGTGGTGCCCCAGATCAATACAGTCAGCAGGTACAACGACAGGTTCATGGCAGCGCTCCTCGCATCCAGGCCACCAGTCTCCTGCCGGTTGGGCGGTATGCGCTTGCACATTCTTGCGCTTTTGCGTTGCCCGCTACTGCCAGGCATTGTCCAGCGGAGTAGGATGACCACCAGAGGTATCGATCATGAATCCGTTGGACCAGCTGCACGTTTTCAAAGCCATGCACGACTCGCCCCATGCTCGCCTGGAACACAGCGCGCACCTGGGTGACGGCCTGGCCGCAGCCCTATGGAACAACCGCCACGATGCCCGCGACTACGAAGCGCCAAGCCATCACACCCTGTCCTGCTACATTGCCGACGGCACCGGCACCTTCCGCCGCGAGCAACCCGCGCACAAAGGCGCGCCGAACAAGCTGTGCATCATGCCGGCCGGCTCGGCGTCCAACTGGGTGGTCAACGGCTCGATTCGCCTGGCGCACCTGTACATCAGCCAGGAGCAATTCGCTCTCGGTTGCGTCAACCTGCTCGACCGCGAACCGCGTGAACTGCAATTGCAGGAAGCGACCTTCCTTGACGATCCCGAGCAAGCCCGGCGTTTTCGTCAACTGATCGCGCTGAACTGGGACGAACCGGGCGAGCGCCTGTTGACCAGCACCCTGGCCCACGAAATTCTCGATCACGCCGTGCTCAGCCAGGTCGGGCTGCGCCAGGGCTTACGCCTCAAAGGTGGTTTGGCCGCACATCAGCGCCGGCAGTTGAGTGATTACATCGAAGGGCGTCTGGACCAGCCCTTGAGCCTGGGTCAGTTGGCGGCGTTGTGTAACCTGTCCGAATACCACTTTGCGCGGATGTTCCGCGAAAGCTTCGGCCTACCGCCACATCAGTACCTGTTGGCCCGGCGCCTGGCCATGGCCCGTCAGTTGCTGCGTTATGGCGAGCTGCCCTTGGGTGAAGTCGCGCTGCAGTGCGGCTTTGCCAGCGCCAGCCACTTCAGCAACCGCTTCCGCCAGGCCCTGGGGGCCACACCTGGCGCCTATCGCGCAGCCTTCAGGCGCTAGCACCGCTTACGCAGCGAGCACCAACACTGGCCCCAGCACCAGGCTAAGCCCCAACAACCCCAACAACACACGCGGTTGATAGGGCAACAAGAACACCCAAAGGGTGACGCCTGCCATCAACACCGCAAACAGCTCGACCAGGCCCATGGCCCAGCCACTGTGGCGCACGGCCAAGCTCAGCGCTGCCAGCAGCAACAACCAACCGCCAATGCGCAGGGTGCGCAAGCGCAACGCGCTGGGCGCCGCACCGAGCAGTTCCTTGTAGTGCTTTTCCATCGCCAGACACAGGCAGGCAAAGCCGGCAAAACCGAACAGGGCAATGGCCAACATCAGCTCACCTCGCTTTCAATCAGCTTGGCACTCGGCGCTTTTGCCGCCTTGGCCGCGCGCTTGGCCGGCACGGGTGGACGCCACATTTTTTTAGCCCCCCAGGCCAGGAACACACCGCAGCCCAAGGCGGTCAGGTCGAACCCGGCCATCGCCCAGTCACCCGCCGAGATCGAATGCACCAGCCCCTGGCCGGTGGTCAATTGATTGAGCAGCGGCAAGCCGGCCCACAGCAGCGCCGCCAGGCCCAACTGCTCGGCCCATGCTCGGCGCCCCGGGCGCAGCATGGCGTGCAACAACGACAACGCCCAGAGCAGGAAGAAACTATTGACCTCCCAGCCAGCACGCCCTTCAAGGCCCACCGGCAACAAGCGGTTGGCCCAGAAGAATGCCGCCGTTCCCAGCAGCAAGCCGCTCATGCTGGCAATGTTCAGCACTTCCACCAGACGCAGCTCGAAGGGTTGCGTACCGCTCTTGGCATGCTTGAGTTGACGCTTGCCCAGCCACAGGACCAGGCCAGTGCCGATCACCGCCGTACCGGCCACCCCGAAGAAGAAGTACAGCCAACGCAACCAGGGGCCAGCAAACATGCCCATGTGCAGGCCGTACATGCCCCCGGATATCAACACCGGTGTCGCTTCATTGCTACTGCTCGTTTGCAGCGTGCCGCGAACCCCATCAAACACCCAGCCACCACCACGCTGGTAGGCAATGCGCTCACCGCCATGGCGAGAGAAGCGTACCCGAGCGTTCTGGTCACCGGGGTTCTGCACCTCGATCCAGCCCGGGCGACTGCCCGGTGCTTGCTCCTGGAACTTCTGGTACAGCGTCGGCAGCGCCAGCAATGGCGCGGCCACACCGGCCACCTTGATTTGCTCTTGGGTACCGAACAGGTCATTGAAATAGTCGCGGGTGTTGTCGCCATAGCTGGCGATGATGCTCGCCGGCATCACCAGCGACATGAAAATCACCAGGCTGCTGTAGCTGATCATCAGGTGAAACGGCAGCACCAGCACGCCGATGGCGTTGTGGCCATCGAGCCAGGAACGCTGGCCTTTGCCTGGGCGGAAGGTGAAGAACTCCTTGAAGATCTTTTTGTGGGTAATGATGCCGGTCACCAGGCCCAAGAGCATGATGAATGCAGCAAAGGTCGACAACCAGCGACCCCAGGGGTGAGGCATTTCCAACTGGAAATGGAAGCGATAGAAGAAGTCGCCGCCACGTGTTTCCCGGGTCTGGATTTCGGCACCCGTAGCAGGGTCCAGGGTTTTCTCGATGAAGCCACGGCGCCCGGCGCCTTCGGCACGCCAGCCGACACTCAGCGCCGGCTCACGCGCTTCAGGCAGGCGGATGAACCAGCTGCCGGCCTTGGGCGCATTTTTCTCCAGGTAATCCTGAGCCAGGACCAGGCTGGTCATCGGGTCTAGCGGGCGGACCTGCACCTCGGGCTGAGCCCAATGATTAATCTCTTCCTTGAAATAGGACATCGTCCCGGTGAGGAAAATCGCGAACAACAGCCAGCCGAAGATCAAGCCGGTCCAGGTATGCAACCAGGCCATGGCCTGGCGAAAGCCCTCTTTCATCCGTTTTTCATCCAGTAGGCCAAGCCATTGATGGCACCCAGTACCAGGCTCGGCAGCAGCACACCCAGCCAGGCCCGCCAGGCGCTCCGACAGGCGAAGCACCAGAGAAAGGCCACCAGGTAGAAGAGGAACGACAGCATCATGCCGCTGATCACCGCTTCTGCTTTGGGCAGCGGCGCCAGCAGGCTGATGCAGACGCTGGCCATGGCCGCCAACAGATAGCCACCGAACACTGCAGCCAGGCAGCGGGAGGTCACGGCCAGGCGATAACTAAACGCCAGCCCGGCAGCTTTGCTTTTCATGGCATCCATCCATTGTGAAGGGCCAGTAATAGTAATGATTTATATTCTCATAAGCAAAACCACCGGACAGCGCCTTAGAACGACAAGTCCATACCCACGGTGTAGCGGCGACCATCAAGCACGGTCTGGTAGTCCTCGTAATCGACTTCCTTGTTGAACACGTTGTACACACCCGCCAGCAGCTTGAGGTTCTTGGTTACCCGGTAGGTGCCGCCCAGATCGACAAAGGTGTACGACGGCGTGCCATCGGACATGGTGGTGCGCCCCAAATAGTCGGAGGTCTTGCCGCGGTAGTTGACCCGCGCCCAGGTACCCAGCTGATCGGTGGTCTGCCAGTCGAGGGTGGCGTTGAACATATGCCGTGGCATCTGGTTCAGTGGCTTGCCCTTCTGCGGCCCGCTCTTTTGCTCGGAGTCGGTGAAGGTGTAGTTGCTGGCCAACTTCAGACTCTGGGTGATCTCCCAATCCAGCGTCGCTTCGATGCCTTGCATCGTCGCCTCGTCAACGTTCACTCGGTCGCTGATGAACTTGTACGAGGTACCGCCAATCTGGCACTGGCCCGAGGCATTTCCGGTGCTGTCGGTGCAGCGGCGGGTTTCGGTGATCTTGTCCTTGAAGTCAGTGTTGAACACGGTAAGGCCGGTAGAGACCCCTTCCAGGCTGTCCCAGACCACGCCGATTTCCTGGCTCAGGCTCTTTTCAGGCTTGAGGTTGGAGTTGCCGACGATGATTGCTGGATCGCCGCCGCCACCGGTGATCTGACCCCAGTCATCCACTGCGGCACGGATATCTGGCGAGCGATAACCGCTGGATACACCGCCCTTGACGGTCCAGTGGTCGGTAAAGTGGTACACCCCGTACAAGCGTGGCGACCAATGCGTGCCGTAGTTTTCGTCACGGTCCATGCGCAGGCCGGCAGTCAGTGCGAAGGCTTCGGTGAGGCGCCATTCGTCTTCGGCAAACAGCGCCCAGGACCAGCGCGTGAGCTGGTTGACGCTGGACGCCGATGCCAGCTGATTGCCTTCGTCAGTGAGGTCTTCGTACTTGTACTGGCCGCCAAAGGTGGTGATGTGCGACTCGCTGAAGTACGACATCTGTGTGTTGAGCACAGTGTTTTCCAGCTCCATGCGCCGGGCCGGGTTTTCGATCTTCTCGCGCTGCAGATAGCTGTCAGTGGTGATGCTTTCCCAACGCCCGGAGTGGGAAATCGAGAAATTGGTGCGATCATAATCCTGTTGGCTGTCGGAAGACCGCGCCGAACGCCCTACGTTGGCATAACGCTCCTGCTCGGATTTTCCGGCTTCGAAGGTGATGTCATTGTGTTCGTCGGGGGTGAACGACAGCTTGGCAGTGCCGCTGTCGGTGCTCTGTTCGTTAAAACCGTTGACGATGTGGTCTTCGTCACGGTGGGAGGTTAGCCCGTACAACTGCAAGCCGACCAGGTTAGGGATCAGCGGCCCGGAAACGAAGGCACTGGTGCTGTTGTAGTCACCCGAATCGGAACGGTCCTGGAAGGTGGCTTCAGTGCGCACACCGCCGTACCAGTTCGGCGTCACCTTGCGGGTGATGATGTTGATCACCCCGCCCATGGCGTCAGAACCATACAGCGACGACATTGGCCCACGTACCACTTCGATGCGCTCGATTGCCTCGAGCGGCGGCATCCAGCCTTGCTCGATACCGGCACCGTCACTGTTGGGCCGGGTCGCCCGCGAATCCTGGCGCTTGCCGTCGACCAGCATCAGTGTGTATTTGGAGGCCATGCCACGAATGCTGATGTCGCTCGAACTGGCACCACCGGTGATCACTACACCTGGGACATCACGCAAGGCGTCGGTGACATCACGATAGGATTTGTTCTCGATCTGCTCGCGGGTAATCACCGAAATCGACGCCGGCGCGTCCTTGATCTGCTGGGAGAAGCCGGAGGCGGTGACCACCACGTTGTCCAGTTCCATAGGCTTTTGGCCTTCGGCACTGGCCTGGCTGGTGTAAAGCGAGCAGAGGGTAAGCGCAAGGCAGGATCGGGTGAAAAGCGGGGCCACGTGAAGCTCTCCCTGAGAAATGTAAAGGTTCGGTAAACCCATCAGGGGGTGAATGCTATTTATTCTCAAATGAGAGTAAAGATTATTTACGTTATTTACATTTTCCGGTCTGAACTTTTCCCGCTAATCAGGCGCTGATTGCCGAGCGGCCTGTGAACACACTACAATGAGAACAATTCTTATTCTGTTGCGCATTCTGGCGCCGGAGTGTTCACGGTGCCCGGTGCCCCCTCTTCCCCACTCGAAGGCCTCTACCACGCCCATCACAACTGGTTGACCGGTTGGCTGCGCCAGCGCCTGGGCTGCCCGGACAACGCTGCAGACCTGGCTCAGGACACTTTCATGCGCCTGCTGCAGGCACGCGAGACACCCGTGCTCCACGAGCCACGGGCGTTCCTTACCACCGTGGCCAAGCGCGTGCTGTTCAACCACTACCGGCGTCAGGATCTGGAGCGCGCCTACTACCAGGCGCTGGCGCAGTTGCCGGAGGCAATGGCGCCCTCGGAGGAACACCGGGCAATCATCTTTGAAACCCTGCTGGAGCTGGACCGCCTGCTCGACGGTTTGGCACCGCTGGTCAAGCGCGCGTTTCTGTTGGCTCAGGTCGACGGGTTGAGCTACGGCGAGATCGCTGCGCAACTGAACATCTCCTTGGCCACGGTCAAGCGCTACCTGAACAAGGCAGCCCTGCGCTGTTACTTTGCCCTGTGAAGGCGTTCTCGCCGCAGGTAGCCGAGCAGGCCGTGCACTGGTTGATCGAGATGCAAGGGGATACCCTTGATCCGCGCCAACAGCAAGCCATGCAACAATGGTTGCAGGCTCATGAAGAGCATCGTCGGGCCTGGGAGCATATTCAGCGAGTCAATCAACGCCTGCGCGGGCTGTCTTCACCTCTGGCCCATGCCGCGCTGCAGGCACCGCGTTCGGCCAGTCGTCGGCGGGCACTCAAAGCCCTGTTGATTCTTGGTGTAGGCGGCGCCGCCGGATTGACCCTGCAACAGCACAACCCGCTGCCGACCTTGCTTGCCGACTATCGCAGCGCGGTGGGCGAGCGCCGCCGCCAACCACTCGCCGACGGCAGCGTGCTGCAGCTGAACACCCGCAGCGCCGCCGATGTGCGCTTCGATTCCAAGCAGCGCCTGGTGCGCCTGCTCGAAGGCGAAATACAGCTCACCGTCGCCGGCGATATGCGCCCCCTGCAGCTACTTACCGATTTCGGCCTGCTGCAACTGAGCAGCGGCCAGTACAACCTGCGCCAATACCCACACTACAGCCACCTTGCGGTCTATCAGGGCGATGCCAGCCTGGCCGGCAATAAACTGGACGCCGGTCGACAAGCTCGTTTCAACGGCCCGCAATGGCAAGCCCAGCAGGCCCTGGACCACAACGCCGGAGCCTGGGCCGACGGCATGCTGGTGGCGGCGCATATGCGCCTGGGCGACTTTCTCGACGAGTTGGGGCGCTATCGCCGTGGTCAGCTCAACTGCGCTCCTGAGGCGGCCGAGCTGCTGATTTCCGGCAGTTATCCACTGGCTGACAGCGAGCGCATTCTCGACCTGCTGGAAGTCGCCTTGCCCGTACGCGTACGGCGTTTTACTCGCTATTGGGTGACGGTCGAAGCTCGCGTCTGAAAGTTTATTGAAATCGCCTGAGCCGTTTTTGCATCTCGCGTGACAGAGAAGGCAGAACCCTTTGCTTTGACCTTCTCAAGGACCCCTTGCATGCCTCCTCGCCCGAGCCCACTCGCCCACTCCCTTCGCGCCCTGCTGTTCGGTGCAAGCTTGAGCGCTGTCGCCGTTCCCACCCTGGCCGAAAACGCCGCCGCGCGCACCTATCGCATTGCTCCGATGTCGCTGGAAAGCGCCTTGAATCAATTCGGCCGGGAAAGCGGCGTGCTGATCTCGTTCGGCTCGCAGGTCACCCGCGGCGTGCAAAGCCAGGGCCTCGACGGCGAGTACAGCGCGCAACAGGCACTGGACATTCTGCTCCAGGGTAGCGGCCTGCAAGCCCGTGCCGAGGGTGAAAACGCCTTTAGCCTGCAACCGCAGGCAGCCACCCATGCCCCTCTCGAGCTCGGCACTTCGACCGTGGTTGGGGACTGGCTGGGTGTGGCCGAGCAAGACAATGTTTTCGAACACCCTGGCGCCCGTGATGTGATTCGCCGCGAGGCGTTCGAACGCCAAGGTGCCATTACCGCGCGAGAAGTACTCAACCGCATCCCTGGCGTCAACGCCCCGGAAAATAACGGCACCGGCAGCCATGACATGGCGCTGAACTTCGGCATTCGTGGGCTCAATCCGCGCCTGGCATCACGGTCCACGGTGCTGATGGACGGCATTCCTGTGCCCTTCGCCCCGTACGGCCAACCACAACTGTCGTTCGCCCCGATCAGCATGGGCAACATGGATGCCGTAGACGTCGTACGGGGTGGCGGCGCTGTACGTTACGGGCCACAGAACGTCGGCGGTATCGTTAACTTCGTGACTCGGGCGATCCCGGATGAACCAACGGTCAAAGCCGGCTTCCAAACCCAGACCAGCCCTTCTTCCAGCCACGATGGTTTCAAGACCAGCGCCAATTTGCTCGCTGGCGGCACCAACGACAATGGTCTCGGTGGTGCCCTGCTCTACTCCGGCACACGTGGCGGCGACTGGCGCGAACACAGCGACACGCAAATCGATGATCTGATCCTCAAAGGCAAGCTGCAGCTCGACGACGCCAACAGCCTGCACGCCATGGCTCAGTACTACGAGGGGGAAGCGCAGATGCCCGGCGGTTTGAACGTGGCCGACTATGATGCCGACCCGTACCAGTCGACGCGTCCGCAGGACAAGTTCTGGGGGCGCCGGACGATGTTCAATTTCGGCTACGACTACAAGGAAGACGCCCGTCAGTTCAGCGTCAACAGCTTCTTCACCAAGACCTTGCGCAGCGGCTATCTGGATCAAGGCAGCTTTGTTTCACTGTCGCCACGCGAGTACTGGGTGCGCGGTATCGAAACGCGCTTCTCCCAGGGCTTTGCCTTGGGTCAAAGCTGGCATGAAGTGGGCGTCGGCTACCGCTACATCAACGAAGCCGGGCACGAATTACGCTACCGCGAACCCATCAGCGCCAACCAGCTACCGACCACCGCCAGCCGCAACGACCGCGACACCCGCGGCGGCACCGAAGCCCACGCGATATTCCTCGATGACCGCATCGACATCGGCCGCTGGACCATTACCCCAGGCATCCGCTACGAGATGATCGACTCCGAACAGAGCAACAAGCTCACGGGCCAGCACTACCAGGGCGACTACAACACCGCATTGCCGGCGCTGAACGTGATGTACCACCTGACCGACAGCTGGAACTTGTATGGCAATACCGAAGGCTCGTTCGGCAGCGTGCAGTACAGCCAGATGCCCAACCGCGTCAGCAGCGGCGAAGTCAAACCGGAAAAGGCCCGCACCTGGGAGCTGGGAACCCGATACGACGATGGCCTGTTCCAGGCCGAGGTCGGCGCCTTCCTGATCAACTTCGACAACCAGTACGAAAGCAACCAGACCAACGACTCGGTGATCGCCCGTGGCGAAACCCGCCACCAGGGAATCGAGACCAGCGTGAAGTACGCACTCGAAGGCCTGAACCCGGCATTGGCAGGGTTTGACGTGTATGCAACCTACGCCTTTGTCGATGCGAAAATCCGCGAAGATGGGCCGAACAAAGGCAATCGCGTGCCGTTCTCCTCTCGTCACAAAGGCACGCTGGGCGTTGGCTACACCGAAGGTCAATGGCAACTGAACCTGGACAGCACTTACCAGAGCGACCAGTTCGCCGACAACGCCAACACCTCCAGCGAAAGTGCCGATGGCAGCAACGGGCGCATCCCTGGCTACATGCTGTTCAGCAGCCGTGCGGCCTATGATTTCGGCCCGCAACTAGCGAACCTGAACGTTGCTGTCGGGGTGAAGAATATCTTCAATCACCAGTACTACACGCGCTCCTTTGATGACAACAACAAAGGTAAGTATGTCGGTGAACCTCGTACGGTATACCTGCAGACCTCTGTCGCGTTTTGATCCAAGGCATGCAAAAGCCCGGCCGACACCGGGCTTTTTGCAACAAGAAATTTATCTTTGCAAAGGGGTTGAAATCTCGCGCCAAGTGCCTGACCTTGTAGTCAAGAGGCGATGATTCTCACAGGCCGCAAAGGCCCCATCGATTCTCTTGCGAGCTAGCTGAATAAGGGATTGAACTATGCAAATCCAAGTCAATAGCGACAACCATATTCAAGGCAACATTCGACTGGAAGAGTGGGTCCGCAGCACCGTAGAAAGCACGCTCGAACGTTTTGACGAAGACCTCACCCGCGTTGAGGTCCACCTGCGCGACGAGAATGGCGACAAGCCAGGTCCGCACGACAAACGCTGCCAGATGGAGGCACGCCCAAAAGGCCATCAACCGATTTCCGTGAGTCATAAATCCGCATCGCTCGACCAGGCTGTCGAGGGTGCTGCCATCAAGCTCAATCATGCCCTGGAGCACTTCTACGGCAAACTGCGCAGCAAACGCGCGGTTGCCCAGCAAACCGCTGACGACGCCCAGAATGACGGCCTGCTACAGGAAGAGTTCCTGGAAAACGAGCAAGCTCGCAGTATTAGTTGAATGACATAACGCAGACGGTAAAAAGGCGGGCCTCAGGGCTCGCTTTTTTTATGGTTGTTCACCGAGCACAACAGCACTTACTGCAGTCGCTGCCGAGGCGCGAGGCTGTGATCGACTGCAAGGCAGTCGCAACGCGTTGGGCCTGACAAATCGCGGTGACCCAGTTTTGCGGCCGTTTCAACGAATGCCTCCGTGTCACGGCGAAACGTCAGGCCGGAAAGGTCATTTGCCTTCCTCAATCTCCTTGCCACTCGCATCAATCGCCTTGGTCGACGGGTACTGGTACGAGGCATAGCGCACTACCAGAATGGCAAACGCCAACAGCAGGATGCCGCCACACACGTACAGCAAGCCGACATCCGGCGCCTTGTGGTGCGAGACGTCGCCGATCAACAGGCGGGTCAGCGCGGTAATCGCCACATAGAGCAGGAAGCGGATCGGCATGTGGTTGGTCTTGAAGTAGATCCCCACCATCGCCCCAAGCTCGAGGTAAATGAACAGCAGTAGGATGTCATCGACGCTGATACCGCCCTTGCTGAGCATATCGATGAAGGTCGCCACTGCCGCATAGGCGGTGATCGCACCAATACCGAACAGGGCCAGGTAGTGAAACGCTTCGACGCAGAGGTTGCCCAGCGAATCCGCCGAGCCATGCAGGCCCTTGCGCAGTTTGTCAGCCCATTTGATGTTCACGATTTCGGTTTCCTTGATACGGCTGGAAGGATGATGCGGCATGCGCATGACGCTTTGTCTGCATGCAGTAAAAAGGCCAGGCACCCTGTTTGAGAAGGCGACCAAATGCCGCAAGGCACAGCCATTGCTGGCTGTGCCTTGTCCTATTCAGCATAACGCGGGAAAAACGCGTTATTCGAGGGCTGACGCTGGGCCGAAGAACTCGTAGCGGCTTTGCTTCTCAGGTACTCCCAAGCCCTTGAGGTGGCGCTTGATCGTCGCCATGAAGCCTTTAGGGCCAAGGAAGTAGGCATCCACATCACGCTCTTGTGGCAACCACTCACCCAGTTGCTCGGCGCTGAGCAGGCCGACGGCATCGGCAGGCTCACTGACGCCATCGTCTTCGGCGTAGCAGTAGAAACGCTGGACTTGCGGATGACGCGCCGCCAATTCATCGACCCAGTCGCGGAAGGCATGCACCGCGCCATTGCGCGCGCAGTGGATAAAGTGCACCAGGCGCCCACTCTCCAGTGCGGCCTCGAGCATCGGCAGGGTCGGGGTGATGCCGACGCCGCCACTGATCAATACCAGCGGTTTGTCGCTAGCGCTCAAGGTGAACTCGCCCGCTGGCGGGAACAGCTTGATAGTGTCGCCTTCGTCCAACTGCTCGTGCAAGTAGTTGGAGACTTTGCCACCCGCTTCGCGCTTGACGCTGATGCGGTACTGACCGGCATCGCTCAGGGCCGACAACGAATAGTTACGACGCTGCTCCTCACCATCAATGAACAGTTGCAGGCCAATGTACTGGCCCGGTAGCGCCTTGAGAATCGCGCCACCGTCGACCGGGACAAAGTAGAAGGAGGTGATTTCACTGCTTTCTTCGACGCGCTGCACCAGTTTGAAATCGCGCGCACCACGCCAGCCGCCAGGGGCAGCAGCTTTTTGATCGTACATATCGCCTTCAGCACCGATGAGGATATCGGCCAATTGCTGATAGGCAGCGCCCCAGGCCGCGATCACCTCGGGCGTGGCGATTTCCTTGCCGAGGACTTCTTCGATGGCGCGCAGCAGGCAGCTACCAACGATCGGGTAATGTTCCGGAAGGATCTGCAAGGCCACATGCTTGTTGATGATCTGACCGACCAGACCGCCCAGCTGTTCGAGCTGGTCGATGTGCCGGGCGTACATCAGTACACCGTTGGCCAGAGCCCGTGGCTGGTCACCGCTGGCCTGGTGCGCCTGGTTGAACAGCGGACGCACCTCGGGGTATTCGCTGAGCATCAGCTTGTAGAAATGAGTCGTCAGCGCTTCACCGCCGCTTTCCAGCAGGGGAACAGTGGCTTTGACGATCGCACGATCCTGGGCATTGAGCATGGATGACTCCTGAGCCTGTGGCTTCTTGATGAATGCCTTTGCTATTACAGTTTCCATGCCAACTTTAAATACCTTATAAATCAATAAGTTATAAATTAGTGAGTCATAAAGACAACAGCTGATATATAGTCAAATAGACCAATTGGAGTCTTTATGACCACAAAACCTCTACTCACTGCCTTGCTGCCACTGGTCAGCGACCTGGCCCGCGATTTGCCCGAGCGCGAGCGCTACCGCCGCTTGCTCGAAGCCATGCGCAGCCTGTTGCCCTGTGATGCGGCTGCCTTACTGCGCCTGGACGGTGAGTGGCTTGTGCCACTGGCAGTTGACGGCCTGAGTACCGACACCCTTGGCCGGCGCTTCAAGGTTAATGAACACCCGCGCTTCGCGGCGATTCTGGGCAACGACGCGCCCACCCGTTTTGCCAGCGACAGTGAACTGCCCGACCCCTACGACGGCTTGGTCGAAGGCCTGCACCAACATCTGGAAGTCCATGACTGCATGGGCTGCCCGCTGTTCGTCGATGAGCAGCCATGGGGCCTGATCACCCTTGACGCCCTGGACCCTGAGCAATTCCAGCAGGTCGAACTCGATGCCCTGCAAGCCTTTGCCAGCCTGGCGGCGGCCACGGTCAATGTTGCCGAACGCATCGAACGCCTGGCCTTGCGCGTTGAAGATGAGCATGAACGGGCCGAGTTGTATCGCCAGGCCAGCGGCCAGCAACACAAGGAACTGATCGGTCAGAGTAAAGCGCATAAACGTCTGCTGGAGGAAATCCAGCTGGTTGGCAGCAGTGACCTGACGGTGCTGATCACCGGGGAAACTGGCGTCGGCAAGGAACTGGTCGCCCAGGCCATCCATCAGACCTCGAGCCGCGCCGACAAGCCGATGATCAGCCTCAATTGCGCCGCCTTGCCCGATACCCTGGTGGAGAGCGAGCTGTTTGGTCATGTCCGGGGGGCCTTTACCGGCGCTGTCGGCGAGCGACGCGGCAAGTTTGAGCTGGCCAACGGTGGCACACTGTTTCTCGACGAAGTCGGCGAGTTGTCTCTGACAGTACAGGCCAAGCTGCTGCGGGTATTGCAGAGCGGGCAGTTACAACGCCTGGGTTCGGACCAGGAGCACCGCGTTGATGTGCGTCTGATCGCTGCCACTAACCGCGACCTGGCCGATGAAGTACGGGCCGGACGCTATCGCGCTGATTTCTACCACCGCCTGAGTGTCTACCCGTTGCTGGTGCCGCCCCTGCGCGAACGCGGGCGTGATGTGTTGCTGCTCAGCGGCTACTTTCTCGAACAGAATCGCTCGCGTATGGGCCTGGGCAGCCTGCGCCTGAGCAACGAAGCGCAAGCCGCCTTGCTGGCCTATGACTGGCCGGGCAACGTGCGTGAACTTGAGCACTTGATTGGTCGCTCGGCGCTCAAGGCGCTTGGTCAGCACCGCCAACGCCCGAAAATCTTGACTCTGGACGCCACTGACCTGGACCTTAAACCACTCGAACCGGTACTCCACCACGCCCCTGCGGCGTTGCCTGCCGATGCAACGCTGCCTGGCGGCGACCTGCGTCAGGCCCTGGATGACTACCAGCGTCAGCTGATCCAGGCGTGCCTTGAACGTCATCAACACAATTGGGCCAGCACCGCCCGCGAATTGGGCCTGGACCGGGCCAACCTCGGTCGCCTGGCCAAGCGCTTGGGTCTACGCTGATTTGAGATTAAAGCCAGGGGGTGGTGGGTCGATAACCTGGCATCTCCCGCTAATTCAACCTGTCCTGAAGGTGCCTATGGCCTCGCACAATGCCCGCGCCGACTCGCTGTCGCTGCTGCTGTTCACCCTGCGCAGCGGAAAGCTGATGGCAATCAACCTGCTCAAGGTCAGTGAAATCATCCCCTGCCCGGCGCTGACCAAACTGCCGGAGTCGCACCCGCACGTCAAAGGCGTGGCCAGCCTGCGCGGCAACACCCTATCGGTAATCGACCTGTCCCGCGCCATCGGCGAACGGCCGCTGGAAGATCCTCAGGGCGGCTGCCTGATCGTTACCGATATCAGCCGTTCCAAACAGGGCCTGCACGTTCAGGCGGTGAGCAAGATCGTCCATTGCCTGAGCACTGATATCAAGCCGCCGCCCTATGGCTCGGGAAACAAATCGTTCATCACCGGGGTCACCCGGGTCGACAACACGCTGGTACAAGTCCTGGATATCGAAAAGGTCATCCATGGCATCGCCCCGCCTGCCCACGAAGTGGTCAACAGCGAGTTGAGTGCGGATGACGCCGCAGTGCTTGCCGCCACCAATATCCTCGTGGTCGATGACAGCCAGGTTGCCCTGCAGCAATCGGTGCACACCCTGCGCAACCTTGGTATCGAATGCCATACCGCACGCAGCGCCAAGGATGCGATCAACACCTTGCTGGAGCTGCAAGGCACCGATCAGGAGATCAATGTGGTGGTCTCGGACATCGAAATGTCCGAAATGGACGGCTACGCCTTCACCCGCACCCTGCGTGACACGCCTGACTTCAAGCACCTCTATGTACTGCTGCACACCTCGCTGGACAGCGCGATGAACAGTGAGAAAGCCAGACTCGCCGGGGCCAATGCCGTGCTGACCAAGTTCTCCTCGCCAGAACTGACCGATTGCCTGATCGTCGCCGCACGAGCGGTGGCGTTCGAAGAGACCTGACACACAACCGATGCGTGCGGTGCTTGAATGTGCCTGAACCTCAGGCACAATCGAGCCCAATGTCTATCGGGTCACTGCCATGAAAGCTTTTGGTTTCATCCTGCTCGGCTGCGCTGCATTCACGTCCCTCGCCCAGGCCTCCAGCGAACAGGCCTGGGATGACTACTACGCGCAGATGAACGAGCACTGCATCGCCGCCAGCGGACTGAAAAACGTCAATGTTCTGGGTAAGCCCGCCGAATTCGACGACCGTGTCGGCTACAGCGCGCTACTGCTCGAGGGCCACTACCCGCAGAAGCATATGAACAACCGCAAGGGCACCGAGCTGTGCCTGTACGAACGGCAGCGAAAAGCCGCCTTCGTCACCGAATGGGCCCCCGCCAATCCGTGAACACTGTCCAAACCAGCGATATCCGTTTTGACTGCACCGGCTGCGGCAAATGCTGCACCGGCCATCATGTGCCTCTGACCCTGAGCGAGGCCCGTCAGTGGGCCGGTTCCGGTGGCCAGGTCATCATCCTCATCGAAGCCTTCCTGGCCAATGGCCTGGGCTTGCCTGCCGACCAACGTGAGCACGCTATGCGTCGCTCCTGGCCGGTCCCTTGCGGCAGCACCGAGGCCCATGTGGCAATCACCTTCGCTGCCTTCAACCCGGAGCGCTGCCGCAACCTGGATGCTGACGACCGCTGCACCATCTACGAAATCCGGCCATTGGTCTGTCGCATCTACCCGATGGAGATCAACCCACATATTCCCTTGCGCCCTGAAGCCAAGGATTGCCCCAGCGAAGCCTGGCAAAGCGGCCCGCCGCTGATTCATGGCCAGCAGTTGGTCGACCGGCGCCTGGCCGAGCTGATTGAACGCTCGCGCCAGGCGGACCGTGACGATATCCGCGGCAAGGTCGCCATCTGCCAGGCCCTGGGCATCGACACCAGTGCCCTGAAGGGCAACGGCTTCACCGCCTACCTGCCCGATACCCAGGCCTTGACCCAGGCTCTGCAACAGCTGCAGACAGACGCGCCGATCAGCCCCTGGACCCTGCATGTGCTTGACCCACAGTTGTGGGAGCAACTGACGGCATGCGGCGCCCAGGTGCGCAGCGAAGCAGCCGACTACTACAGTTTCATCGGCTTCTGATTACCCTCAGTGACAGCGCCGCCAAAACTCGGCGGCCAGCCGTCGCAGATCTTCGGCCAATGCCGCCACGTCGCTGGCACTGAGGTGGCTCTGTTGGCCGACCTGCACCGTTGACTCACTGGCCTGGCGAATACTGATGATGTTGCGGTTAATGTTGTCGCTGACCTGGCTCTGCTGCTCTACGGCTGCCGCAATCTGCAAGCTCATCTCGCTGATCTGATTGACCCGCAGGCTGATGCCATCCAATGCGCTGGCAGCTCGCCGGGCTTGATCGACACTGTGCCCGGCGTGTTCGCTACTCTGCTGCATCACTTGCACCGCCTCGCCTGTAGCGCTCTGCAGAACGCTGATCATGCGCTGGATCTCATGGGTCGATTGCGCCGTGCGCTGCGCCAAGCCGCGCACTTCATCGGCGACCACAGCAAAACCGCGGCCCTGATCACCGGCGCGAGCGGCCTCGATGGCGGCGTTCAGTGCCAACAGGTTGGTCTGTTCGGCAATCCCGCGGATCACCTCCACCACCCCGGTGATCTCGCTGCTGTGATTTTGCAGGGTGTGGATAACCTCGGTGGCGGCATTCAGCGAGTTGGCCAGTTCCTGAATCGCACTGCGGTTGAGGTCAACCAACTGATGACCAGCACGGGTTTCCCCTTCGGCTTGATCGGCCGCTTGCGAGGCTTGCTGGGCGTTGCTGGCGACCTGAGCAACGCTGGCCGCCATCTGATTGATAGCAGTGGCAATCTGCTCGGCTTCGCCTTGCTGCTCCAGGTTATTGCTGTGACTGCTGTGCAGTGATTGCGCCAGCGAGCCGCTGTGCCCGGCCAGACGTCGGGACGTATCACCGATACGACCGACCACCGCACCGAGCTGGCCCTTGAGCATGCGCAGGGCAAAATCAATCTGGCCGATGCCATCGCGGCGCCCGCTGTACAGTTGCTGACTGAGTGGGTTGTCAGCGATCGCCACAGCCTCGGCACACAAGCGCTGAAACGGCTTGAGGACAGCCAGGATAACCAAGGCGCTGAGGCCACTGGCCAGCAGTACTTCCAGCACACCTTGCCACGGCATCACCGGCGGCAACAGCCGGCTGAGCGTCGACACCAGCACCAGGCCAACGGTCACCCCAGCCCACAGTTGCCAGCCCAGCCCGAGCACCGGCAAGCGTTGCCACCAGGGCTGTCGACCGCTGCGCAGTTGCGCATAACAGCGCTCGGCAGCTTCGATCTGCTCGGTAGTGGGCTTGGTTCTGATTGACTGGTACTCCACCGTCTGGCCTTGGCTGGCGATCGGCGAAACAAAGGCACTGACCCAGTAATGGTCGCCGTTCTTGCAACGGTTCTTCACCAGGCCCATCCACGACTGGCCGCTTTTGAGGGTGTGCCACATCTGTTCGAATGCCTGTGGCGGCATGTCCGGATGACGGACGATATGGTGCGCACTACCCACCAGCTCTTCACGGCTGAAACCACTGATCTTGACGAAGTCGTCATTGGCGTAGGTGATCGCACTGGAGAGGTCAGTGGTGGAAAGGATATTGGCGTCACCGGGATAATCCACATTGCGACCGGTCACAGGCAAATTGCTCTTCATCGGAGGCACTCGTTGTTGTTTGGAGAATCGGCAGGGCGTACGACTCTAGTGGCAAATTGCCTTGATTCCTTGATCCAGCTCAGGATATTGGCAATTGGCCATTACCTGAGTTTGAGCGGTGGGGATGTTGTGGGCGTTGGTCGATTTCATCACCGACAAGGCCGGCTACATAGTTCCTGCAGGTTTGAAGGCTTTAGCTGACAGCGCTGTCAGCTAGCGGTCACCCTACCGACCCGATCTGCCAGCTATATACTAGGCATCGCCCTGAGATCTCACCTATGCGTATCCAACCCCGCTCTCTCGTGGTCTGCCTTGTATTGTTTGCACTGGCAGGCACCGCCGTCTGGTTGTTCGGCCGCTCAGGCGAGGAAAAAGCCGTGCGTACCAGCGTCACTCCTGTACGGGTTGTGGCGGTCAAACAGCAGAACGTGCCGCGCTATGTCTCAGGCATCGGTTCGGTGTTGTCACTGCACAGCGTGGTGATCCGCCCGCAAGTCGAAGGCGTGCTGACACGCTTGCTGGTCAAGGAAGGTCAGTGGGTCAAACAAGGTGATCTGCTGACCACCATCGACGACCGGGCGATCCGCGCCAGCCTCGAGCAAGCCAAAGCGCAGTTGGGTCAGAGCCAGGCGCAGCTGAAGGTCGCCGGGGTCGACCTCAAGCGTTACCAACTGCTCAGCACCGACAACGGCGTATCGCGCCAGACCCTGGACCAACAGCAGGCACTGTTCAATCAGTTGCAAGCCACCGTGCTGGGCAATCAGGCAGCGATTGCCGCCGCACAGGTGCAATTGTCCTATACCCGGATCCTCTCGCCGGTGACCGGCAGGGTCGGTATCCGCAATGTCGATGAGGGCAATTTTCTTCGCGTAGCCGATGCCCAAGGGCTGTTCAGCGTCACCCAGATCGACCCGATCGGGGTCGAGTTCTCGTTGCCACAAAACATGCTGCCAACCTTGCAAGGGCTGCTCAAAGCGCAACCCGCAGCCGTGGTTCAGGCCTACCTGGAAGGGGACGGCGACAACAGCGGGACCTTGTTGGCTGAAGGTCATCTGACCCTGATCGACAACCAGGTGGCGGCCAACACCGGCACCATTCGGGTCAAAGCTGAATTTGCCAATGCCGACGCACGCCTCTGGCCTGGCCAACTGGTTACCTTGAAGTTGCAAACGGCCCTTGAGCAGAATGCGTTGGTGGTACCCCCACAAGTGGTGCAGCGCGGCATCGATGGCCACTACGTCTACCGCCTGGTCGACAACACAGTCGAAAGCGTGCCGGTCAACGTGGTGTATCAGGACAGCACCCTGAACATCATTGCCGGGGTCCGCAAGGGTGACAAACTGGTCTCCGATGGTCAGTCGCGGCTCAAACCGGGCGCCACCGTTGAAGTGGCGGCTGAAACCGCCGCCCCCGAAGAAGTTGCCAAGCGCCGGGAGCAGCCATGAACGCTCGCGGCTCGATCTCGGCCTGGTGCATCGACCGCCCAATCGCCACCCTGCTGCTGACCTTCGCTCTGGTTCTGCTCGGCGTCATTGCCTTTGCGCGCCTGCCGGTCGCGCCCTTGCCCGAGGCTGACTTTCCGACGATTCAGGTCACCGCCCAACTGCCAGGGGCCAGCCCGGAAACCATGGCCTCCTCGGTGGCGACACCGCTGGAGGTGCAGTTCAGCGCCATTCCCGGCATGAGCCAGATGACCTCCAGCAGTGCTTTGGGTTCAACCAACCTGATCTTGCAGTTCACCCTGGAAAAAAGCATCGACACCGCTGCCCAGGAAGTTCAGGCAGCGATCAACACCGCCACTGCGCGCCTACCCCAAGACATGCCCAGTCCGCCTACCTGGCGCAAGGTCAATCCGGCTGACAGCCCGGTGCTGATCCTCACGGTCAGCTCGAACCAGATGCCGGCCAACGAGCTGAGCGACTACGCCGAAACGCTGCTGGCCAGGCAATTGAGCCAGATCAATGGCGTCGGCCTGATCAACATTACCGGCCAATTGCGCCCAGCGATCCGCGTCCAGGCCCAGCCGGAAAAACTCGCCGCCCTCGGCCTGACCCTGGCCGACCTGCGCCAGTCGATCCAGCAGACCAGCCTGAACCTGGCCAAAGGCGCGCTGTATGGTGAAAACAGCGTTTCGACCCTGGCCACCAATGACCAGCTGTTTCACCCCGACGAATATGCCCAACTGATCGTTTCCTACCGTGACGGTGCGCCCGTCCACCTCAAGGACGTCGCCAAGGTCATCAACGGTGCCGAAAACGCCTACGTCAAAGCCTGGTCCGGCGACCAGCAGGGCCTGAACCTGGTGGTGTTCCGCCAACCCGGGGCGAACATCGTCGAGACGGTGGACGGCATCATGGAGGCCTTGCCACGGCTGGAGCAGATGCTCCCGGCGGCGGTTCAGGTCTCGGTACTCAATGACCGCACCCAAACCATCCGCGCCTCATTGCACGAGGTGGAAATCACCCTGATGATCGCGGTGATGCTGGTAATCGGGGTGATGGCGCTGTTCCTGCGCCAGTGGTCGGCAACCTTGATCGTCTCCAGCGTGCTCGGTGTCTCCCTGATTGCCACCTTCGCCCTGATGTACCTGTTCGGTTTCAGCCTGAACAACCTGACCCTGGTGGCCATCGTCATTGCCGTGGGCTTTGTCGTCGATGACGCGATTGTGGTGGTGGAGAACATTCACCGGCACCTGGAAGCCGGCGACAGCAAGCGCGAGGCGGCAATCAAGGGCTCCGGCGAGATCGGCTTCACCGTGGTCTCGATCAGTTTCTCCCTGGTTGCAGCGTTTATTCCGCTGCTGTTCATGGGCGGTGTGGTCGGTCGTCTGTTCAAGGAGTTCGCCCTCACCGCCACGTCGACCATCCTGATTTCAGTGGTGGTCTCGCTGACCCTGGCGCCAACCCTGTGCGCCTTGTTCATGGAGCGGCCCGTCCACCATGAACAACACAAGGTCACCTTTGGCGATCGCTTGCTGGCCTGGTACGAGCGCATTCTGGTCAAGGCGCTAGCTCACCAGCGCCTGATGATGAGCATCTTCGGCGTCACCCTGGCCTTGGCTGTAGCCGGTTATGTCGCCATTCCCAAGGGCTTTTTCCCGGTGCAAGACACCGGCTTCATCCTCGGCACCTCGGAAGGCGCTGCGGATATCTCCTACCCCGACATGATCAAAAAGCACCAAGCATTGGCCAAAGTCATCGAAGCCGATCCGGCAGTGCGGGCTTTTTCTCATGCAGTGGGGGTTACCGGCAGCAACCAGACCATCGCCAACGGCCGATTCTGGATCGCCCTGAAAGACCGCAGCGAACGGGACGTCTCCGCCAGTGAGTTTATCGACCGCCTGCGGCCGAAACTGGCCAAGGTACCTGGCGTGGTCCTTTATCTGCGCGCCGGCCAGGACATCAACCTCAGTTCCGGCCCCACCCGCAGCCAGTACCAGTACGTGCTAAAGAGCAACGACGGTGCTGCCCTGAACCTCTGGACCCAGCGCCTGACCGAACGCCTGAAAGACAGCCCGGCCTTTCGCGATTTGTCCAACGACCTGCAACTGGGCGCCAGCGTCACCCATATCGAGATTGATCGCCGCGCCGCAGCACGTTTCGGCCTGACCACCACCGATATCGACCAGGCACTGTATGACGCCTTCGGCCAGCGCCAGATCAGCGAGTTCCAGACCGAAACCAACCAGTACAAGGTGATCCTCGAACTCGACGCCCGCCAGCGCGGCAAGGCCGAAAGCCTCAACTACTTCTACCTGCGCTCACCGTTGACCGGCGAAATGGTGCCGTTGTCGGTGCTGGCCAAGGTCGCGCCGCCAAGTACCGGGCCGCTGTCGATCAGCCATGATGGCCTGTTCCCGGCAGCCAACCTGTCATTCAACCTGGCCCCTGGCGTGGCACTGGGTGACGCCGTGCAGATCCTTGAACGCACTCAACGGGAACTGGGCATGCCCGATTCGATCATCGGCAACTTCCAGGGCGCCGCCCAGGCGTTCCAGAGTTCGCTGTCGAGCCAGCCGTGGTTAATCCTCGCGGCATTGGTGGCGGTGTACATCATCCTCGGCGTGCTCTATGAGAGCTTCGTCCATCCGCTGACCATCATCTCCACCCTGCCTTCCGCCGGGCTCGGGGCGCTGGCGCTGCTGTGGTTCAGTGGGCAGGACTTCAGCATCATGGGCCTGATCGGCATCGTGCTGCTGATCGGTATCGTCAAGAAGAACGGCATCCTGTTGATCGACTTCGCCCTGGATGCTCAGCGCACCCTCGGCTTGAGCCCTGAGCAGGCCATCCATCAAGCCTGCCTGACGCGTTTTCGGCCGATCATGATGACCACCCTCGCCGCCTTGCTCGGCGCCGTGCCGTTGATGTTCGGCATGGGCGCCGGAGCCGAACTGCGCCAGCCATTGGGCATCGCCGTGGTCGGTGGATTGCTGGTCAGCCAGGCGCTGACACTGTTCACCACGCCAATCATATACTTGGCCCTGGAACGTCTGTTCCATCGGCGCCAGGCGCCGCAAAGCGTGGCGCAGCCCACTGCCAGTTGAGAAGCAATCATGCGTGTGCTGATTATCGAAGATGAACAAAAGACCGCCGACTACCTGCATCGCGGTTTGAGCGAACAGGGTTTTACCGTCGACCTGGCGCGTGACGGCATCGATGGCCTGCACCTGGCCCTGGAAGGTGACTACGCGGTGATCGTGCTCGACGTCATGCTCCCCGGCCTGGACGGTTATGGCGTGCTGCGCGCACTGCGGGCACGCAAGCAGACGCCAGTGATCATGCTCACCGCGCGTGAACGGGTCGAAGACCGCATTCATGGCTTGCGCGAAGGCGCCGATGACTACCTGGGCAAGCCCTTCTCGTTTCTCGAACTGGTCGCTCGCCTGCAAGCCCTGACCCGCCGCAGTGCCAATCAGGAACCGGTGCAAATCCAGGTTGCCGACCTCTGGGTCGACCTGATCAGCCGCAAAGCCACTCGCGCCGGCCAACGCTTGGATCTAACGGCCAAGGAATTCTCACTGCTCAGTGTGCTGGCCCGCCGTCATGGCGAAATCCTCTCCAAGACCGCCATCGCCGAACTGGTCTGGGACATCAATTTTGACAGCGACGCCAACGTCGTCGAAGTGGCGATCAAACGCTTGCGCGCCAAACTCGACGGTCCCTTCGATACCAAGTTGCTGCATACCATCCGAGGCATGGGCTATGTTCTGGAAAACCGTGCTGATTAACTCCATCGCCCTACGCCTGAGCGCCCTTTTTACCTTGGTGGCACTGGCGGTGTTCCTGCTGATTGGCAGCGCGCTGTACAAGCAGGTCGACCGTAGCCTGGACTTGCTGCCAGTGGCGGAACTGGAAGCACGCTTCAGCGTCCTGGAGTCGTCGCTCACCCGTTATGACACCACCGAGCACTGGGCCAAGATCAGCAACAAGCTCAACCTGCTCAGCGAAGAAGACCGACGCATTCGCTTCTGGGTAGTCAGCGGCCAGCAGCCTTTTGAGTACGGTCATCCCGGTGCCAGCATCCGTGCCTTCGCCCAAGGCCCGTTGGGCATGCGTGATCTGCGCCTGGCCGACAGCCCCTACCCGTTCAAAGTGCTGGTCAGTGAATTGCCAGCCATGGGTGCGCGCCCGGCGCTGCGCTTCTTGATCGCTATCGACACCGAAACCTTCTGGCAGACCCAACATACCCTGCTGGTGGCAATTATCAGCTTGTCGGTGTTTGGTGTGGTGCTCGCCTCGTTGCTCGGCTACTGGGTCGCACGGGTTGGCTTGCGGCCGCTGCGCAGGCTGTCCGCCGAAGCCCAGAAACTGGCCCCCCCTCGCTTGAGCGGGCGCTTGCAGCTCGCGGACCTGCCACCGGAAGTAGCGCAATTTGCCAGTGCCTTCAACTCCACCCTGGAGCGCGTCGACCTGGCCTATAGCCGCCTGGAGGCCTTCAATGCCGATGTTGCCCATGAGTTGCGTTCGCCGCTGACCAACCTGATCGGCCAGACCCAGGTGGCCCTGACTCGCGGACGCAGCGCCGAGCATTACTTCGAAGTGCTGCAGTCGAACCTTGAAGAGCTGGAACGCCTGCGTACTATCATCAACGACATGTTGTTCCTGGCCAGCGCCGACCAAGGCAGCAAGGCCACGGCACTGACCTGCAGTTCGCTGGCCGAAGAAGTGGCGGCGACCCTCGATTATCTGGATTACATCCTTGAGGACGCACAAGTGCGTGTCGAGGTCAGTGGCGACGCGCAGGCACACATTGAAAAAGCCCAACTGCGCCGGGCCTTGATCAACCTGATCAACAACGCCGTGCAGCACACTGACGCCCAGCAGGTTATCCAGGTGCGCATCGAACAACACGACGGACAAATCAGCATCGCCGTGAGCAACCCCGGGCCGGCGATTGATGAAGAGCACCTGCCGATGCTGTTCGAACGCTTCTACCGGGTCGATGCGGCGCGCACCAGCGGCAGTGGCAACCATGGCCTGGGCCTGGCCATCGTCAAGGCCATTGCCCTGATGCATGGCGGCAGCGTGTTTGTGCGCAGTCAGGCCGGGGCCAATACCTTCGGGATTGTATTGCCCGCTTGATCATTGCTTCTGACGCAACAGTACTTCTCGAAAATGTAACTTTTTCTAGCGGACATTTCCGACTAATTTAGTCAAACCTACTTAACACTTGCACCGCAAGAAGGTTGTTGTAAATGTCCAATAGTATGGGTGTGGCCAGCGTATTCGTCCTGTCTTCCCTGTTATTGTCACCGCTGGCCATGGCCGAGGAATCATCGGCGTTTGTCGCGCGCAATGCAGAACTTTCCGCCGTTCATGATCAGGCGCGCCAGGCCTTCGCCGCGCAGTCTGATAAGTCATCAGAAGCCGCAGAACAGACAGCTTCCCAGGTTATTTCGAGTGACGCTGCAGAGAGCTGACCGCCCCTGCGTTTCTCCCTTCGACTCCTTTGGCTCCCACACAGGTGACTTGTGCGCTTGTGCGGTTGTCTTTCAAAGCCGCTGATCATCAGCGGCTTTTTTTTCGTGTGTCGAAAAGTGCCAGTGCACTGGCCCATTTGTTCATAAAAAGATCAGCTTTCGCACAATAAAAATTGCCTTACCTTCACCTCAAGGAGTCCACACCGGTGAACACCGCTTTACGCATCACCCCCCTGTTCGTTGCATTGACTGCAACGATCCCGCTCAACGCCCAGGCTGATGAGGACAAAGCCGAAGGCTTTATCAACGGCTCCAGCTTGAACGTGCATGCACGCAACTACTACCTCAACCGCAATCAGCTGGATCGCGGTGTGCGTGACAACCGGGAATGGGGACAGGGTTTTCTCGGCAAATTCGAATCAGGCTACACCGGGGGCACCATTGGCTTCGGCCTGGACGCTCATGCCATGCTGGGGCTGAAACTCGATGGCGGCGCGGGCACCTCCGGCACCAGCATCCTGCCGATCAACACCCAAGGCGATGGCGAGCCGGGCAAAGCCCCTGATTCGTTCTCGACTGCCGGTGCCGCGCTCAAACTCAAGGCCTTCGACACCGAACTCAAGGCTGGCGACCTGTTTCTGACCAACCCGGTGATCGCCGGCGGTGAGTCGCGCATGCTGCCGCAGACGTTCCGCGGCGTCAGCCTGACCAACAACAGCTTCGCAGGCCTGATGCTCGAAGCTGGCCAGGCGAGTTTCACCAAGCCTTACAACCAGAGCGGCCACCGCCGTATCGACACCTACTACGGCGCCTTACCGGACGACCGCGAGAGCCGTCACCTGAACTGGGCCGGCATGGCCTGGAGCGGCGTGCCGAACCTGACCTCGAGCCTGTATGCCTCAGAACTCAAGGACATCTGGAACCAGTACTACTTCGATCTCGACTACACCTATGAGGTCAATGACCTGGTCAGCCTCAACCCAGGCCTGCACTTCTATCACACCCAGGACACCGGCCAGGCGCTGCTGGGCAATATCGACAACAACACCTACAGCCTGCACTTCACTGTCAATGTCGGCTACAACAGCCTCACCGCGGTGTACCAGCGGGTCAACGGCAACACCCCGTTCGACTACATCAACCAGGGCGACAGCATTTACCTGGACAACTCGAACATGTACTCGGACTTCAACGGCCCCAACGAGCGCTCGTGGAAGCTGAAGTACGCCTATGACTTCACCGGTCAGGGGATTCCCGGGTTGACCTCGGTCATTTCCTACTCCAGCGGCGAACTGGACCTGACCAAGGTCGACCCCAACAGCGTCGGCTACGGTGAACACTGGTACAACCCAGAAGGCAAAAATGCCCGTCACTGGGAGCGCGACTTCGACCTGCAGTACGTGTTCCAGCAAGGCAACCTCAAAGACCTCTCGGTGCTGCTGCGCTGGGCCAGCCACCGCGGCAGCCAGGGCTACTCGCAGATCGACAACGATGTCGACGAGTACCGGGTAATCATCGACTACCCGCTGAACATCTTCTGATCCCTCCACGCCCACAAGAGCTGGCGCTCTAGCCAGCTCTTTCCGTCGGTTCGCAGCCAAAGTTTCTTGTTCGCCAATCGCCCGGCACCTAGAATACCGCCGCCGCGTGACCACGCCGCGACTCTTCTGACGGTCTTCGCCTGTTGCGACCATGACTTTGCCTTCCCGATCCCAGCGATCCGCCCTGTACAAGTCTCATCCTGAGCTGTTCCTGAATCTGGGCAGTTGCCTCGCCGTGCTCGCAATCGTCGCCATCGTCAGCTACCTGGTGGCGCGTGAACGCAGCAACATCGAACAGAGCGCCGCACGCTCGGCGAGCAACATCGTCCAGCTGATCGAAAGCGACATCGTGCGCAACGTCGAACTCTATGACCTGTCCTTGCAAGGCTTGATCTGGGCGGTGAAGCAGCCGCAACTGCGCACGCTACCTGCCCAAGTGCGCCAGCAGGTATTGTTCAACCAAGCCTTTACCACACCGGTACGCGGCGACATCCTTTGGCTCGACGCTCAGGGTAATGTGACGGCCGACTCCACCAGCGTGGTCCCGCGCCAAGCCAATTTCGCTGACAGCAAGGTATTCCAGGCCCATCGCCAGAATGCCGACCTGGGCTTGGTGATCAGCCCGCCCTTCAAAGCACGCCTGGGTACCCCGGACTGGTGCATTAGTTTCAGCCGACGCATTTCCGGGCCCCACGGCGAGTTTGCCGGAGTGGCGGCCGGTGCCTTACGCCTGTCGTACTTCACCGAGCTGTTCAAGCGCTTGGATATTGGCCATGACAGCAGCATCAACCTGATCAACACCGACGGTGTTCTGCTGGCACGCCAGTCGGCGAGTCCGGACGATTTGCTAATCGGCGCCAACTTCGCCGAGCGCCCGAACTTCAAACGCTTGCTGGCCGATGGCAACGGCAGCTTCAGCGCTCATTCCGGGATCAATGGCAAAACACGGCTGTACACCTTTGCCCGAGTTGCCGAGCTGCCACTGATCGTGGTGGTGACACATTCGGGTGATGAGGTGTTCGCCTCCTGGCGGCGCACGGCGTTGCTGGTCAGCTGCGCAACCGGCGTGCTGTGTGTCGGTATCCTCTGGCTGACCTTGTTGCTCGGACGCGAACTGCGTCGTCGCCACTGCGCCGAACAAGACCTGGCGGAACTGGCGGCCACCGACAGCCTCACTGGCCTTGCCAACCGCCGCCAGCTCGATCAGGTGCTGCGCCGCGAATGGTCACGGGCACAGCGCAATCACCGTGCGCTGGCGGTGCTGATGGTCGATGTCGATCACTTCAAGGCCTTCAATGAGCGTCATGGTCACCAGGGCGGTGACCAAGCCTTGCGCGCAGTCGCCGCCGCCATTGCCCACAGTATCCGCCGACCGGCGGACTTGGCAGCACGCTACGGTGGCGAAGAGTTTCTGGTGGTCTTGCCTGAAACCGAACGCCATGGTGCCCAGGTGCTGGCTGAACGCATTCGCCGCAGTGTCGAAGCGCTGCCAGCGTTTGCTGATGACACCACGCCGGTGACGGTGAGTATTGGTATCGGCTGCTACACGCCAGGCACCCAGCAAGATCTGGCGACCTTGCTGGGCAGTGCTGACGATGCGCTCTATTGCGCCAAGCGCAATGGCCGCAACCAGGTGGTTAGCGCGCCTTAAGCACGGGCCCTTGCTTCGTTGCGCAGGGCCTTGACCTGGTCATGATTGCGCTGCACGCCATGGTACTGACGTTCGACCAGGGCATAGGCCTCACTGCCTGGAGCCATGGTCAGTTTGCTGAGTTTTTCCAGGGCGTCCTTGTAAGCTTTCAAGGCATGGTCTTCGCCGCGTTCTACTTCATTGAGCACAGCAACTTCATCCTTGCTCGTGAACATCGACTTAAGGTCGACCCACTTACGGTGCAGGTCACCGCTGACGCTGGTGGAGTCTTCCGGATCACCGCCCAGTGCCCGCACTTGATGCTGTAGCTCGGACGCTGCGGTGCCACACTCTCCGGCGCGCTGCAGGAAGTAGGTTTTCAGCTGGGAATTTTTCACATCTTCGGCAGAGGTTTTGAAACCCTTTTCACCGTCCTTGCTGAACTCGATCAGTTCGTTGAGAACCGAAATAACGTCTTTGTTTGGGCTGGTCATGACACGACTCCTTTGCATGATGAAAGAAAGATGCAAAGAAACGGAGCAGTGTTCGTGCCAGGTCAGAATTAAAAAATATTTTCTTATTTTTCAATTAGTTATGATTAATTGAACTCTCATGAGGCAAGCGTTCTGCATGAACTGTCCTTTGGCCTTCATGCAGATTGCATGTATGTTCGAACCTTCTCCTTAAGAACCACCCTCGATGAATCCGGAAACACTCGAACTGCTGGTCACCCGGGAAATGCCCTTTGGTAAATACCAGGGCCGACTGATCGCCGATTTGCCCGGCCATTACCTGGCCTGGTTTGCTCGCCAGGGCTTTCCCAAGGGCGAGCTCGGTGGGATGTTGGCGCTGATGCACGAGATCGACCATAACGGCCTCGGCGAGCTGCTGGTGCCGCTGCGCAAGAAGCACCGACGGTAGGCAGGCGCGAACCTGCAGTTACCCACAGGCTCTGTGCTCAAGCCTTGACCGGTTGCACCGTCAGCTCAACCCCTTCGCTGCGCTTGACCAGCGCATACACCACCGCCGTCAACAGGCTACCTGCGAGGATCGCCAGCAGGTACAGCAAGGCATGGTTGATGGCGTTGGGAATCAGCATGACGAACAGCCCGCCGTGCGGCGCCATCAATTTGCAGCCGAAGTACATCGACAACGCCCCGGTCAGTGCGCCACCGGCAATGCTCGCCGGAATCACCCGCAACGGGTCTTTGGCGGCAAACGGAATCGCCCCCTCCGAGATAAAACACAAGCCCAGCACAAACGCCGCCTTGCCGGCTTCGCGCTCGCTTTGGGCAAATTTGCGCCGAGCGATGAAGCTGGCGATCCCCAGTCCAATCGGTGGCACCATCCCAGCGGCCATGGTCGCCGCCATCGGGGCGTAGCTCTGCGATGCCAGCAAGCCCACGGAAAAGGCGTAAGCGGCCTTGTTGATCGGCCCGCCCAGGTCCACACACATCATCGCGCCGAGTAACACACCGAGCAGAATCGCGTTGGTGGTGCCCATGCTGTCGAGAAAGTGGGTCAGGCCTTCGAGCATCCCCGCTACCGGCTTACCGACCACATAGATCATCACTAAACCGGTGAACAAGCTGGCCAGCAAGGGAATGATCAGAATCGGCTTGAGTGCATCCAGGCTACTGGGCAAGCGCACCCAGCGGCTGATCGCCTTGGCGCTGTATCCGGCGAGAAAACCCGCAACGATGCCGCCGATAAAACCTGCACCGAGGGTGCTGGCCAGCAGGCCGCCGATCATTCCCGGCGCCAGCCCCGGACGGTCGGCAATCGAGTAGGCGATGTAACCGGCCAGGAGCGGCACCATCAATTTGAATGCCGCCTCGCCACCGATCTGCATCAGCGCTGCGGGCAAGGTGCCGGGCTCTTTGTAGGCTTCGATGCCAAACACAAAAGACAGGGCGATCAACAACCCGCCGGCCACCACCATCGGCAACATGAACGAGACACCGGTAAGCAGATGCTTGTACACCCCGGTTTTCTCGCTTTTGCTCGTACTGGCATCAGCGCTTTGCCCGGCAGCCTCTTCGCGACCTTCCGCCAGGGCTTTGTTCAAGGTGTTCTGGGCCTGTTTCAAGGCAATGCCAGTGCCACAGCGATAGATACGCTTGCCGACAAAACGCTCGGTGGGCACCTCGATATCGGCAGCCAGAAGCACCACATCAGCCTCGGCAATGGCCGCAGGTGGCAAGGGATTGCGCGCCCCCACGGAACCTTGGGTCTCGACCGTCAACTGATAGCCCAGTTGCTGCGCAGCTTGCTGCAAGGCTTCGGCGGCCATGAAGGTGTGGGCAACACCTGTCGGGCAGGCAGTAATGGCGACGATTTTTGCGCTGCGCTCGACAGGCGCTGATTGCGCCTCACTGACCGGCTGATACACCTGGGCCTTTTCTGCCGCCTCAGCGAGAAAATGCTGAGCATCCACCAAAGCCTTGGCCGGGGTGCTCTGGAACAGACGCTTAGCGGCAAAGCGCTGCAAGTCCAGCGGGCCGGTGCTGACCACCAGCACCCAGTCGGCAGCAGCAATCACCGCCTCGGACAATTGCCCCAGCGGCTGCTGCGGGTCATGCACTTCTACGCTGGTGTTCCAGCCCAACCGCTGCGCGGCGGCTTCCAGCAAGCGGGCACTGAGCACACTGGACACCTGGCCATTGGGGCAGGCGGTGACGATGGCAATGTTCATCTGCAGCCCTCTTGTTGTTCTTCACTCAGGCGCACGTCGCGCTCAAGTTGCGCCAGCTGGGTGCGGTCATTGATACCAAAACCGATCTGGGTCACCGCCTGCGCGGCAATCGCGGTGGCCAGGCGCAAGGTCTGCTGCCCGGTAGCGCTGCTGAGCAAACCATGCACCATGCCGGCCAGTAGCGAGTCACCGGCGCCGACCGTGCTGGCCACCTTGACCCGCGGAGGCACGGCAGTCAGCGCGCGCTGTTGGTGGAACCAATTGACCCCCTGCTCACCCTGGGACACCACCACATGCTCGACGCCTTGGGCGATCAGCTGACGCGCCGCCGCTTGCTGTTCGGCAAAGCTGTGTACCGGGCTACCGAGCACTTCGCCCAGTTCATCGGTGTTGGGCTTGACCAGCCAAGGAGCCGATTGCAGCCCGGCGCGCAGGGCTTCACCGCTGCTGTCCAAGGCGACCTTCAGGCCCATGGCCTTGAAGCGCTCAAGGAGCTGCTGCAGCCATTGCGGGCTGATGCCACGCGGTAGGCTGCCGGCCACCACTACCGCGTCATGACCAGGGGCGATTCGGCTCAGCCTGGCGAGCAATTGCGCACAGGCCTGCTCATCGACCTGCGGGCCGGGGCCGTTGATGTCGGTGACACGGCCATCGGCTTCCACCAGTTTGATGTTGCAGCGGGTTTCACCTGGCACGCGAACAAAGCAATCGGCAAAGCCACGGCGGGCAATCAGCGCTTCGAACGGCTGCAGGTTGTCCGCACCGAGGAAGCCGGCGACGGTAACGCTATGACCAAGGTCGGCGAGCACCTGCGCAACGTTCAGGCCCTTGCCTGCGGCGTGGCTGTGCTGGGACAGACTGCGGTTGACCTGGCCGCTGTGCAAGGCGTCCAGGCTGACGGTCAGGTCCAGCGCCGGGTTGAGGGTCAGGGTGAGTATCTTGGCCATTCAATCGTTCTCCACCAGCGCCCGTACGGCGCTGGCACTGCCCTGCAGCAACGCTTGCTGGGCAAGCTGCCGGGCGTGTTCATAATTCAGTTCGCGGACCTGCGCCTTGACCTCGGCAATGCTGCGCGCCGCCACGCTCAGTTCGTCGACGCCCAGCCCCAGCAGCACGGCAACCGCTTGCGGATCTGCCGCCAATTCGCCGCATACCCCCACCCATTTGCCATGGGCATGGGCGGCGCGCACGGTCATGTCGATCAGCTGCAACACTGCCGGGTGCAGGCCATCGGCCTGCGCCGACAGGCTTGGGTGACCACGGTCGATGGCCAGGGTGTATTGGGTCAGGTCATTGGTGCCAATGCTGAAAAAATCCACTTCGCGGGCCAGCACTGGCGCCAGCAAGGCCGCCGAAGGCACCTCGATCATGATCCCCAGTTGTAGGTCGCTAACGCTGATTTCTTCGCGCAGGCGCTCGACCATGGCCCGCGCCTGCTGCCACTCTTCAAGCTGACCGACCATGGGAAACATGATCCGCAGCGGTCGGTCATCCGCCGCACGCAACAAGGCGCGCAACTGGCTCTCCAGCACCTGTGGGCGTTGCAAGGTCAGGCGAATGCCACGCACGCCGAGGAACGGGTTTTCTTCCTTGGCAATCGGCCAATACGGCAGCGGCTTGTCACCGCCGACATCCAGGGTACGAACCACCAATGGCCGCCCGGCGAGGCCATCGAGAACACGACGGTACTCGGCCTCCTGCAGCGCTTCGTCCGGAGCCTGTTGATGGGCCATGAAAATCAGTTCCGTGCGCAGCAAGCCGACGCCTTCGGCGCCATGATCGACCACCGCGTCGATACCCTTGCTGTCGCCGATGTTGGCGAACACTTCAATGGCATGCCCATCGCAGGTCACCGCGGGCTCCAATCGATGTTCGCGGGCCAACTGCAGACGCTGCTCACGACGCTCACGTTCAGCCAGGGCACGCTGCAGCTCATCGGCGCGCGGCGCCACGTGCAGGCGGCCACGCTGGCCATCGAGCAACAGCGAAGTGCCCGCAACAATCAACAGCACTGCATCGCCGGCGCCAACCACCGCCGGAATGCCCAGGGCGCGAGCGACAATGGCGCTGTGCGCGGTAGCGCCACCACGAGCGGTGAGAATTCCGGCGACGCGGGCTGGATCCAGGCGTGCGACATCCGACGGGCCGACCTCTGCCATCACCAGCACGTAAGGTTGCTCGGGCGCCGGGGTGTCAGCTTCGCCACACAGTTGCGCCAGCACGCGGCGGCCAATGTCACGCAGGTCAGCGGCGCGCTCGGCAAGCAAGGCATCCTGCAGAGCCTCCTGCTGGCGCGCCGCGTTGTCGATCACCGCCATCCACGCTGCCGGAGCACTTTGGCCCTGACGCAAACGCTGGTCGACTTCGTCAGCCAGGTCGGGATCGGCAAGCATTTCCTGGTGGGTGATGAAGATTTCGCCGATGGCCTTGGCCTGGCTACGCTGGATCAGTGCTTCGATCTCGGCATTGACCGTCGCCAGTGCCTGCTGCAAACGCTGACGCTCCATCGGTAGCGACTCACCGCGCAGCGGATAGTCGAACTCGCGCAGCACCTGAATATGCGCCGGACCGCTGGCAATCCCTGGTGCGGCAGCCACGCCCTGAATCACCGCGCCGTCCAGCGGGGCAACCAACTCCGGCTCCGCGAGCATTGCAGGTGCGGTATCTACCGTTGTCGCCAGCGCCTCGACTTCTTCGCCCAAACCCTCTTCGATCGCCGCCAGCAAGGCCGGTAACGCATCGGCGGCGACACTGGGTTCGGCAATGATTTCCAGCACCTGACCACGGCGGGCACCGAGGCTGAGTAACTTGCTCAGACTCTTGGCGGAAACGGCTGCCAGACCACTGTCGACCAGACGCAAACGAATTTCACCGTCAAAGACCTTGGCCAACTGTGCCAACACCTTGGCCGGGCGCGCATGCAGGCCATGGGCATTGGCCAGACCGATACGCGCACTGGGCCAATCGGCCGGCACCTCGCCGCCCAGCACTTCAAGCACCGCACGGCGGCTGGTGGCGCGGCACAGTTCCTGGCCTCGGCCTTCAATCAACAGCGTGCACAAACGTTCGAGCAAAGCCTGATGGGCCGCGCCAAGGCTGGCCAGACAGAACACACCCTGCACAGGCTGCTCGTTAAAGCGCAGAGGTTGCTGCGGGGTGACAAACGCCAGCCCCGGTTGACGCACCGCCTGCTCGCTGTGCAGCCACCACAGGCCTTCGCCCAGTGGCAGGGGCTCAACCTGTTGCAGCACCCCGGCAAAAGCGCCGCTGACACAATCAGCACGGTGCAACAAGCGTGCTGCACGCCAGACCAACTCGTCAAAATCCTCGGCCGGCACACCTAAACCAATCATCTGCGCATCCAGCGCCAACTCTTGTGGCGCACCTTGCAGCAGCTTCAGCAGCGCTTCGCCAGAGCTGGCCCGGCGTAGCGCTTCGGCCAAATCGGTTTCGCCCAAGGCACGGGTCAACAACTGCAACAGGCGCAAATGCTCATCGGAACGTGCGGCAATACCAATGGCCAAATACACCCGCTGGCCATCACCCCAATCCACACCTTCAGGAAACTGCAGCAGACGCACGCCAGTGGTAAACACCTGATCGCGGGTTTGCGGCGTGCCGTGCGGAATGGCAATACCTTGGCCAAGAAAGGTCGAGCCCTGCGCCTCACGCGCTTGCAGGCCCGCCAGGTAGCCGTCGGCAACCAGGCCATCACGCACCAGGTGCTCGGCCAGAAGCTGCAGCGCCGCCGACTTATCCACAGCCGACTGGCCCATGGATATCTGCTCTACAGTGAGCTCGAGCATGACCTTCTCCTTTGCAGCACCAGGCGGGTGCTGAGGTATTGTTGTGAATTTTTCAACATAGGGCCAGCTACTGGCAGCCCTCAGCAAGCGTTGGTTCGGCAGAAAAGTCGCCTGCTGAAACGATTAATCTGGAATTGTGAGCACGTTACTCGATAATCTGCGATCAATGAAGCCCCATCTTGTCGGACACTTGCGACAATGGTCGTCTGCGCGTTGATCTCAGGATCGGCGACAATTCCCGGTCAGGCTGCGCAAGCAGCCGCGGTATAACAAGGAATTTGCGGTGAAACTCAGCGATATCGCCCGTCTGGCCGGTGTGTCCGTGACCACTGCCAGCTATGTCATCAATGGCAAGGCCGAACAGCAGCGCATCAGCAGCAGCACGGTGGAGCGTGTGCGTTCGGTCGTCGACGCCCATGGCTTCACCCCCAACCCACAGGCTGCGGGCTTGCGTAGCCGCCACACCAAGACCCTGGGGTTCATTCTCCCGGACCTGGAAAACCCCAGCTACGCACGCATTGCCAAACAACTGGAACAAGGCGCCCGGGCCAAAGGCTACCAACTGCTGATTGCCAGTAGCGACGACCAGCCCGAAAGCGAGCGCCAGTTGCAGCAGCTGTTCCGTGCCCGCCGCTGCGATGCGCTGTTTGTCGCCAGTTGCTTGCCGGCCGGTGATGACAGCTATCGCCAGTTGCAAGCCAAAGGCCTGCCGATCATCGCCATCGACCGTAGCCTGGACCCGGCGCATTTCTGCTCGGTGGTCAGTGATGACCGCAACGCCAGCCTGCAACTGACCCGCAGCCTGCTCGACAGCGCGCCCCAACACATCGCCCTGATCGGTGCACGCCCGGAACTGAGCGTCAGTCAGGCCCGTGCCGGTGGTTTCGACGAAGCCTTGCAAGGGTTCAGCGGCAAAATCAGCCGCTACCAGGGCGAAGCCTTCAGCCGTGAATGCGGCCAGCGCCTGATGCACGAACTGATCGCCGAGCTCGGTGGCCTGCCCGATGCCCTGGTCACCACTTCCTACGTACTGCTGCAAGGGGTGTTCGACGTGCTTCAGGCACGCCCGGCCGACTCGCGCAGCCTGCGCCTGGGCACCTTCGGTGACAACCAGTTGCTCGACTTCCTGCCGCTGCCGGTCAACGCCATGGCCCAGCAGCATGGGGTAATGGCCGAAACCGCCTTGAAGCTGGCCCTGGCTGCCGTTGAAGAAAAGCACTACGAACCTGGAGTACATGCCGTAGGTCGTACCTTCAAACAGCGAATCAACAAGGCCTGAACATGCGCCTGATCGACACCCACACCCATCTGGATTTTCCAGATTTCGACCTCGACCGCTCGGCCTTGCTAGCCAATGCACGGGCCGCGGGTGTCGAGCGCATGGTGGTGTTGGGGGTGTATCAGAACAACTGGCAGCGTGTGTGGGACCTGGTATGCAGCGATCCTCAGCTGTACGCCGCCTTTGGCTTGCACCCGGTTTACCTCGAGCAACATCGCCCAGAGCACGTGCGTGAGCTGGGCGACTGGCTCAGCCGCCTGCGCGGCGAACGCCAATTGTGTGCCGTCGGCGAGTTCGGCCTGGATTACTATTTGCCTGAGCTCGACCGCGAGCGCCAGCAACAACTGTTCGAGGCGCAACTGCAACTGGCCGTCGACTTCAACCTGCCTGCCCTGCTCCATGTGCGCCGTAGTCATGCGGCGGTGATTGCCACGCTCAAGCGCTTCAAGCTGCAACGCGGCGGCATCATCCATGCGTTCGCGGGCAGCTATGAAGAAGCCCGCGAGTACCACAAGCTCGGTTTCAAACTCGGTCTAGGTGGTGCGGCCACCTGGCCACAAGCCCTGCGCCTGCACAAAGTGCTGCCGCAGTTGCCGCTGGACAGCCTGGTGCTGGAAACCGATGCCCCAGACATGGCCCCGGCAATGTTCCCAGGGGTGCGAAACAGCCCCGAGCACTTACCGCAGATTGCTGAGGCACTGGCACAGGTGATTGGCATTGGGGTGGAGCGGTTGGCCGAGGTGAGTACGCGCAATGCGTGTGAAGTGTTTGGGTGGTAGCTCACAGACTGCCACACCGACCGTAACCAGGCGAGGTTCAAAGCGTCGTCGCCTGCCCCTTGCGATCCAGCTCAAACACCTTGTTGCCCTGCAACCGTTCTTTCAGCCAGCGCTGCGCTTTGTCCAACGAGCGTTGCCGGGTCCACAGCAAGTCGACACCTACGTGCCAATCGGTAAAGGGATAGGCCGACAACTGCAGTTCCACCAACTCGCCTCGGGCCAGCTCATTCTGAATCAACTGTTGAGGCAAGGTGGTCCAGCCAAGGCCAGCACGAACCATTTCCAGCAACGCCAGGTAGCTTTCCGCTTGCCAGATCTGCGTCGAACGCAGGTATTCACTGCTGGGCAACTTACTGGCATGGGCACTGAAAGCCAGGCGCCGATGTACATGCAGGTCGTCAAAGGTCACCTGGGCTTTCTGCGCCAGCGGGTGGTTGGCGTGGCAGACGTGCAGCATGATCAGCTTGCCCAACTGCTGAAACGCCAGTTCCTTGGGGTATCCAGGCTGGGAAAACGCCACCCCGAGTACCGCCTCGCCCCTGGCCACTAATTCGCTTACGTCACCATGAACCGGGTGACGGATGATCAAGTCCACGTAGGGAAAGGTCTGTTCAAACGCTTTGAGTACCGGCATGAGCGGACCGAAGGGCGTTTCGATCGCCAGGGTCAGGCTCGGCTCGACGGCGTCAGACAAGCAATCCGCATGCGCCTCCAGCGTCAGGCAGCGCTCAAGGATAGCTTCGGCCTGCACCAACATTTTGTAGCCACTGGCGGTCAGCGTCGGGCTGCGGCTGGCCCGGTCGAACAGTTCAACGCCAAGGTCGGCTTCCAGGTTGGCAATAGCGGCACTGATCGTTGACTGCGTCTTGCCCAACTTGCGCCCGGCAGCCGAGAACGAACCGCTTTTTACTGCTTCGACAAACATCAGCAACTGATCCAGTGAAAAACGCAAGGTGCCCGCTCCTGAAGCCGAAAGTGAAAATGCCCACCGTTCCGGCGATCCTGCCTTTGGCCAAGCCTATGTGCAAGGGACTCTTCCATCGACCCAGCCGATGGTTACTAACTTGTCTCATCGCCCTCGGCGTTCAACTATAGCCACGACGTCAGTAGTTCCTGCCCGCACGCCCCAACAACAATAAAGCTGCACCCTCAGGAGACATAGGACATGAGCACAAAACGCGTTCATCCAGTGGACGAGGTCTTGCCCCTGCGCCAGCTGTTCACCTTCGGCCTGCAACATGTGCTGGTGATGTATGCCGGCGCGGTGGCGGTACCGCTGATTCTCGGCAGCGCGTTGGGCCTGAGCTCGGCGCAGGTGATTCTGCTGATCAATGCCAACCTGCTGACTTCCGGCGTCGCGACGCTGATTCAGACCATCGGCTTCTGGAAATTCGGCGCGCGCCTGCCGATGATCCAGGGCTGTTCATTCATCGCACTGGCGCCGATGATCATGATCGGCAAGGAGTTCGGCCTCAGCCAGATCTTCGGCGCGGTGATCGCCGCGGGCTTTATCACCATTGCCCTGGCGCCAATCTTCAGCCGTCTGCTGCGCTTCTTCCCGCCCGTGGTGATCGGCAGTTTGATCACCATTATCGGTATCTCGTTGATGCCCGCCGCGGCAATCTGGTTGGGCGGCGGCAACCCTGGCGCCGAGGACTTCGGCAAACCCGCCAACCTGCTGCTGGGCCTGGTGACCGTGGCCATTACCCTGGTGATCTACGCCAAGTTTTCCGGCTTTATCGGCAACCTCAGCGTGCTCATCGGTTTGTTCGCCGGCAGTTTGATTGCCGCCGCTTTCGGCATGACCAACTTCAGCCGGGTCGGTGATGCAGCCTGGTTCGAACTAAGCCCACCGATGGCCTTCGGCGCGCCAGAGTTCTCGCTGATGCCCATTTTGATCATGACCTTGGCGATGCTGGTGATCATGGCCGAGACCACCGGCAACTGCCTGGCGATCGGCAAGCTGACCGGCAAGCCGACTACCCAACAGACGCTGGGCAACGCTTTTCGCGCCGATGGCCTGTCGACCATGCTCGGCGGCTTGTTCAACAGTTTCCCCTACAACGCCTTTACCCAGAACACCGGTTTGATTGCGCTCTCCAACGTCAAGAGCCGCTTTGTGGTTGCCGCTGCGGGCGCGATCATGGTGCTGATGGGCTTGTTCCCCAAACTCGGCGCCTTGATTGCTGCCGTGCCTACCCCGGTGCTCGGCGGTTGCGCAATCGTCATGTTCGGCATGACCACCGTCGCCGGCATTCAAGAGCTGTCGCGCGTGCAATTCGAAGGCACCCGCAACGGCATCATCGTCGCCGTTTCGGTGAGCGTCGGCGTGCTGCCGATGTCCTTCCCTGCCCTGTTCGAACACGCCAACGGCACCCTCAAACTGATCCTTGAGAGCGGCATCTTCCTCGGTGCGATCACCGCCATCGTGCTCAACGTACTGCTCAACAACGACAAGAAATCCACCGTCGACGTCAACGCCGATGCCGTGGAACTGACGGACTGATAGACCCCATTAGACTGCCAAGGAGTTACCTATGACCCACTTCACTCAGCTCATCCCCGCAGGCGTTTCCGAGCTCGACCTGCTGTTGCTGCGCCGCAGCATTACCCTGTCTACCGCCGCCCGCGAGCGCGGCCGCCACCCTTTTGCGGCACTGGTTGCCGACCGCGACGGCAATGTAATTGCCGAAGCCGGCAACAACTCCATGCCCCCTGAAGGTGACCCGACCCAGCATGCGGAACTGGCGGCTGCAGCACTGGCGGCCAAAAAGCTTTCGCCACAAGCACTGGCCGACTGCACCCTGTACACCAGCGCCGAGCCGTGCTGCATGTGTGCTGGCGCGGTGTACTGGACCGGTATTGGCCGGGTGGTCTATGCCCTGTCTGAGCATGCGCTGCTGGGCCTGACCGGCGATCACCCGGAAAACCCGACCTTCTCCCTGCCCTGCCGTGAAGTGTTCGCCAAAGGCCAGCGCACAATCAATGTGCTAGGCCCGCTGCTGGAGGAGGAAGCGGCCGAATCGCACAAAGGCTTCTGGTCATGAACGGGGGGATTTCCATCCACATCGTCGACGTCGCCAGCGGCCGGGTTGCCGAAGGTCTGGAGGTGCGCCTGGAACACCTGGAGGCAGGCCAGCGGCAGTTGATCTGCCAGGGCCGCATCGCAGGCAATGGCCTGCTGCCGGGACTAGACATGTGTCAGGGGCAGTGCGGGGTCGGGGTGTATGAAGTGAGCCTGCAGGTGGCGGATTTTTATCGTGCCCAAGGGCTGACGCTGCCCGCCGTGCCATTTCTGGATGAATGGGTGTACCGCTTCGGTGTGGCCGACACCGCCCAGCACTACCATCTGCCGATCAAGCTGACGGCCTGGGGGGTATCCTGCTTTCGGGGCGGGGCCTGATAGCAGCCGGGGCTCTGTCTTGCATGTTTTTGTATAGAAGCCATTTGTACGATCGTATGAGCGTCAAATACGCATTCCTAAGGGCGTCTAATTGTCGCGTCTTGTGAGCCCATTGAAACTGGCCAGCATTCCACATGCCAGGGGCTCACAATGAAGCTAACTCTCACCCCTCCGTTAAAACCCAGCCACTGGATGGCGGCCACCGACTTGCTTGATGGCGCGACAGCGCCGCTTACGGGCAACCATGACGCTGATGTCGTGGTGATCGGTGGCGGCTTTGTCGGGCTGTGGACGGCCATGACCATCAAGGAGCTTGAACCGGATGCCCGAGTCATGGTGCTCGAACAGCACGTATGCGGTGGCGGCGCGTCTGGGCGCAACGGTGGCTTTGTCATGTCCTGGTGGCCAAAAATCGGCACCTTGCGTGGCTTCTGCAACGAAGAGCAAGCGCTGTTTCTAGGACACAATGCTGAGCACGCCATTACTGAGCTGGGTGAGTTTTGTCAGCGCCATGGCATCAATGCCCACTTCCAGCAAAGCGGTTGGCTGTGGACTGCGACCACCGCGCAACACGTCGACACCTGGAACGGCACCCTGGCAGCCTGCGAGCGCCTGGGCGTGCAACCCTTCGAGCGCCTCAGCGCCAAAGAAGTCGCCCGCCGCACCGGCTCGGCCGTGCATCTGGCGGGCGTGTTCGAGCGTAGCAATGCCACCGTGCAACCTGCCCTGTTGGTTGAAGGCATGCGCCGTGTGGCATTGACCATGGGTGTAGAGATTCACGAAGGCACAGGCGTCAGCGCCGTTGAGCCGGGTGAGCCTGTGTTGCTCAAAACCGCCCAGGCACATGTACGCGCCCGTTCAGTGGTGCTGGCTGTCAATGCCTGGGCCGCAGCAATGCCAGCATTGGCGAAGCTGATTGTGCCAGTCAACAGCTCGATTGTGACGACTGAAGCTATCCCGCAGCATCTGGCGGAGATCGGCTGGACCGGGGGCGAAGCCATCACCGATTCGCAACTGATGGTCGATTACTACCGCACCACCCGCGACGGGCGAATCGCCTTTGGCAAAGGCACCGGTGCACTGAGCTTCGGCTCAAAAATCGGTGATGTGTTCAGCGAAGATGCGCCAAGCCTTGCATTGACCGAAGCCGACCTGCGCCGCACCTATCCTATGCTCAGCAACGCCCGGGTCGCCGCACAGTGGTCCGGCCCTATCGACCGCACCTATGACAGCCTGCCGGTATTTGGCCGACTTGGCGCTCAGAACAACATTCACTACGGCATTGGTTGGAGCGGCAACGGTGTCGGCCCAAGCCGCCTGGGTGGGCGAATTCTAGCCAGCCTGGCATTGCGCCGCGCTGATGCCTGGAGCACCTGCCCATTGGTTGAACGCAACTGCCGCACCTTCCCGCCTGAACCTGTTCGCTACTGGGGCGGCTCGCTGGTACGCAATGCGGTAATCCGCAAAGAGCGTTCGGAACTGGCGGGCACTACCCCCGCTGCCGTTGATCGTTTTCTGGCCGGCTTTGCCCCGGCCGGGCTCGAAGACAAAGCCTGAGGAGTTGAACCATGTCGATCGTTCGTATTGCTACCAATGCCCCGCTCACCTTCGGTGACGCGACCACCCTGGGCAACCCGCTGCAAGCGCCGGTTGCGCAGGCACGTACCGCCGCGCATCAGAACCTGACCGACGGCCGCGGCGCCAGTGGAGTGTGGGAGTGCAGCCCAGGCACCTTTCGTCGTCAGGTGGCCCAAGCCGAATACAGCTACATCGTCAGCGGCAGCGGCAGTTTCACCCCGGATCAAGGTGAGCCTGTGGCTTTCGCCGCAGGTGACGCACTGTACTTTCCGGCCAATACCCAAGGCACCTGGATCATCCAGCAAAGCGTTCGCAAGACTTACCTGATCCTCGCGTGAGCCGTAGGCGGCACGCTTCCCACATAACAAAACGAGGTAACAATAAGTGGGTACACAACAATACATAGAAGCGCCTTCAGGATTGAAAGCGCATGCCCTGGGCCGGACCGAAACCATTGGTATCATCATCGGCACCAACATTGGCGCGGGCGTTCTGAGCATGGCCTTTGCCGCGCGCAAAGTCGGCTACATCCCGCTGCTGGTATGCCTGGCGGTCACCTGCCTGTTTTGCATCATCACCATGCTGTACGTGGCTGAAGCCTGCCTGCGCACCCGTGAGAACAAACAGCTTAGCGGCCTGTCGCGAAAGTACCTCGGGCCCTTCGGTGGCTGGCTGATCTTCATTGCCGTTGCCGCCAACAGCTACGGTGCACTGGTCGCCTATATGACCGGCAGCGGCAACATCCTCACCGACTTTTTCGGGCAGTTCGGGTTGAGTCGGCAGATGGGCAGTCTGATCTTCTTCGTGCCTTCGGCCCTGGTGCTGTACCTCGGCCTCAAGGCATTGGGCGTAGCGGAAAAACTGATCAGCGCCGGCATGGTGATGATCGTCTGCCTGCTGATCGGCGCTACGGTATTGCATGAAAACACCCAACTTGTGCACCTGTGGCAAAGCCAGTGGCAATACGTAGTGCCGGTGTTCAACCTGGCCGTGTTCGTCTTCGGCGCACAGTTTCTTGTGCCAGAACTGGTGCGCGGCAACCTGGATACGCCCAAGCGCCTGCCACGCCTGATTATCGGCGGCATGCTGCTGACTTTCGTACTGGTCGCCGCCATCCCGGCGTCAGTGATCGCCCTGGTGGGCAGCGACAACCTCAGCGAGGTTGCCACACTCAGTTGGGGCCGCTCGCTGGGCCAGTGGGCCTACTATGTCGCCAACACCTTCGCCCTGCTGGCCATGCTGACCTCGTACTGGGGGCTGGGGGGCTGTCTGTTCACCAACATCTTCGACCACTTTCGCCTGGGGGATGAGAGCCATCGGGGAAAGCGTCTGACAGTGCTGGCTGTGGTTGCAATCCCGCCGTTTATCCTCGCCTACTCGGGTATCAGTGGCTTCGTTAACGCCCTGTACTTTGCAGGTACTTTCGGTGGCGTATTGATGGGCATCATTCCCATCCTGCTGCTCAACGCTTCGCGCAAAAATGGCGACAAGGAACCTGCTTTCAAGTGTGGCTGGTATGCTCATCCCATCATTCAGGCCGGCATCATCCTGATCTTCGCCTCCAGCGGCGTTTATGCAGTGCTGTCTGCCATGGGAATGCTACCTGCCAGCTGGTGATGACACGACTCACCGGCAGGATGAGCCCGGCCACCTGTGTTATCCACTGGAGCAGCCTGCGCATGTCACTTCACATCCGTGACTTGATTGCCCTCCCTGAGCTTCGCTCATACCTGTTGAGCGGAGCCGATGGCCTTGAGCACGAGGTGCGCTGGGCTCACGTCTGTGAATTGTCCGATCCCACCGAGTGGCTGGGAGAGGGCGACGTGCTGATGACCACTGGCCTTGGCGTTCCAGCCGACCCGCAGGCGCAACGGGATTATGTGCAACGGCTTGCGCAAGCGGGCCTGGCCGGCATGATGATCGGTGAGCACATGCAGGCGCCCGACAATCTTCAAGCCCTTGCCGACAGCGCCCGCCTGCTCGGCTTCCCGGTGATCATGACCGAGTACGGCGTGCCATTCGCTGCCGTGACCCGGGCCATTATTGATGCCAATCAGAAAGAAGAATACCAACGTCGCAGTGCCCTGGCGCGGGTATATGAAAGTGCCCGGCTGAGCATCTCCGGCCTGAGTCTGGCGGCGCTGGTGCAACGATTGGAAGCCGACATTCACTGTCGCCTACACGTACTTTTGCTCGAAACACTGACACCTTGGGACGAGCAGCTCGCCCCCCTGCCCGAGGCCGTACGTACCGCACTTTTCGCCAGTCGCCGCCGACACGGCGAGCAACAGCCCATGGTGCGACGCCACACGTTGCCAGAAGGCGAAGCGCTGAGCATTGAACTGCCGACCGAGCAGGACTGCCTGTTGGTGGTGACCGGCGAACGACTGCCTGACTACGGCCTGCTTCACCACCTCACCGCGGTGCTGGGGTTGGAAGTGCAGCGACGCCAGGCCGAACGCGAACGACGCTTGCGACTCGGCTCGGAACTGATCGATGACCTGCTGCAACAACGCTTGAGCCTCGAACAGGCGGGCCAACGCCTACACGAGCACCTACCTGACCTGTCCCTGAACCATGCCGTCTTTACCGTGGCCCGCGTGCCTGAACTACACAACAAAACCGAAATACTGCTAAGACAGCTTAACGATCGTGTTCTGGCGCGCATCCAAGGTGAAGAACTGATCCTGCTGCACGCCGACGGCCTGCAACCGCAGCTATGCGAACAACTCGATCTGCAGATGGGCTCAAGCGCTGCGCTGCACACCGTTCAACGCAGTGCAGAAGCCTTGCGCGAAGCCCTGCTGGCCTGCGCCCACACCCACGCCCAGCGCAGGGTGTGCCACTTTGCAGAGCTGGAAACCGATACCCCATGGCTACCGCGAACGCCAGACGAAGCCGTTCGCGCCTTTCGTTCTGTGTTGGGCGCACTGCACGCCTACGATCAAGCGCAAGGCACTGCCCTGCTGCAAACATTGCAGGTGTTTCTCGAAGAAAACCGCTCGTGGCTGCATGCCGCCAAACGCTTGCATGTGCACAAGCAAACATTGGTCTATCGCATACGCCGAATAGAAGCGATCAGTGGGCGATCCATGGACAGCACAGCCGATGTGGCAACGTTGTGGTTTGCCCTGCAGAGCCGTTGGGTGGTGACAGATCCAGGAAAAAAACCGTGATCGGCCGCAAAGCGACCGTCCACCAGCCCCCCACACGACTTACTGCTGCAAGATAAACGTCGCCATCGCCTGCAGATCATCCGCGCTCAGCTGGGTAAACGGCGGCATCGGCACAGCCCCCCATTTACCGCTGCCGCCCTGCCGAATGCTCGCCGTCACCTTGGCCAAGGCCTGTGAATCACTGGCGTACTTGGCCGCCACATCGCGATACGCCGGGCCCACCACTTTTTGCTCAATCGTGTGACACGACAGACAGGCATTGTTCTGCAGCAAGGCCATGGCATCGACCTTTGCAGCAGGCGCTGTCGAGGCCTGCGTCTTTGGCGGAAACGAAGCGGCCTGCACATCAGCATCACTGACCTTGGCACTGCCGTAGGTCACCGCCAGGTAGGCGCCGATGATGCTCACATCCTGATCGCTGATCGGTGCGCCATACACCTTCTGCATCTTGCCCGCTTCGGCTGTCCACTGCGCCAGGCTCATGCCCGGCGGTTGGAAGTTGATGTAGTCGGCAGAATGGCAGGTGGAGCATTTTTGCTGGGCCAACGCGTAGCCTGGCAGGTCATTGGCTTTGAACGCCGCCGTTTCCGGCGGCAAGGTGATCGTAAGGGGCGCAGCCTCCACACTGGCCATCCAGGTCAGCTGAAATGCACACAGCAGCATCGTCATGCGGGTCATACAGGCCTCCTCAGGCGACGGTCACGTGGGTGGTTTCAACGACGTGACGGCGGTAGCCGCCGGGGTTCCAGTCGGCGCGCAGCGGCTGGGTTTCGCCTGCACTGTTACTGGCGCGCACCATCAGTTGCGTGGCGCCGCTGTGGGTAAAGGTGATCGGCAGCGTCCACTCGCGGAACGAGAAACGCCCAAGGTCCTCGCCAAGCGTGGCGTCCTGCCAACGCTGCCCAGCGTCAATCGACACCTGCACCTTGTTGACGCCAACACCCCCGTCGAACGCGATGCCCTTAAGCAACACGCTCTTGTTCAGCGGCAACACCTGACCCTGTTTAACGCTGGTGATGAAACTGCGCACCGGCAACTTGGAAATCGGCCGTGTTTTCGCCGCCGTGGTGCCAGGCGCGACGCAAAAACACTCGTTGTCCGGCACCTGATACCCCTTGGCCATGAAGAAGCCGTCAAAGGTGTGGTCCAGCACTTCGATCTCGTTCAGGTGCTTGATCCAGTAGGTGCCGAAATAACCGGGCACCACCAGGCGGATCGGGTAACCGTTGAGAAATGGCAGGTCGCTGCCGTTCATCGACCAGGCAATCATCGGTTCACCGTCCATGGCATGGCTGATGTCCAGCGCTTTGATGAACTCCGGCGTACTCGCCAGCACCGGTTTGTCGAGCCCGCGAAAGCTCACCTGCTTGGCCTCGGCATTGACCCCGGCCTTTTCCAGAACCGTCTTGACCGACACCCCCAGCCAGCGTGCATTGCCCATTGAGCCATTGCCCAACTGCGCACCAAACACCCGCGGCATCGAGAAGCCACGGCTGTTGCCCGAACACTGATTGACCGCCACCACCTCGATTGGCTCGGCGAGGGTTTTAAGCTCCGCCAGGGACAGTGACAGCGGCGTATTGACCGAACCTTTGACCGTTAGCCGGTAAGCGTCCGGGTCGATGCTGGTAGGAAAGTTGGCCAGATGGTAACGAACAAAAAACGCGTCATTCGGCGTGATCGGCCCTTCGTTGAACACCGAGAACGGCGTTTCCAGATGCGGCGGGCGGGTGGTCACCAAGGTCAACGGGCGCTTCTGTGGGTATTGCACCAGCGGCCGTGGGCCGGCCGCGAAGGTCACTTCTTCAACGTTCTCGTCCGCCGCCTTGACCAGACTTGCCAACGGCGAGGCCACCACAGCCAGGGCGAAGGCATCGCGCAAAACACGTCGACGGCCAAGATTGCTGGTGCCTATAAACCTGAACTTCATGCTGCGCTCCCTGTGATGGCGTTCCTGAAAGGCAACTGACAGCGCCCTGTCAGTTTTGTAGAGCCCTTCAGTATCGTCACCTACAGATTCACTGCTTTTCATTGAGCGTCAGCGGATTGGCAATTGATGACAGGCGCGAGGTCGGGCCTGAGTCATCAGAACCAGCCGGTATCTTCCTCCAGCTCTGCACGACACTGCTTAAGCTGCGCGCCGTAATTTCTTGCCTGCTGCTCCACCTTGCGCGCGACCTGCATCAGCCACGGCTTGCTGCGGTAAGTGCCACGGCTAAAACCGCCGCGCCCTTCGTGGTACGCCAAGTACTGGTTGTAAGTGTCCCACTTGGAGATGCCCAACTGGCGTTGAGTACCGTCGGTGTACCAACCGATGAACATGACCGCGTCATCGAAGTTGTCCCGCGAGCCGCCATTGCCGGTGCCGTTCTTGTACTCACCCCAAACCGGGTCTTGGGCCTGTGCATAACCGTAGGCCGAACTGACCCGCCCCCACGGAATCACCCACAGCAGGTAATCCCGCGGCGGCAGCGCATCGTGCACAAAACTGCTTTCCTGCTTCATGATCGCCATCGCCACGTTTTGCGGCGTGCCGTATTTTTCCTGCATCTCTAATGAATCTTCGTACCAGTCAGGGTACTCACGGAAAATGTTGCAGAGATTATTCTGATCCCTGGGTGGCGCGGTAGCACAGCCCGTCAAACCCACCAATAGCAGCAAGAGTGCCCAAATTCGCCCTTGTTTCATCCATCGCCCCAGCAAGAAATGAGGGCTTATTGTGCCCTTCGTATTTAGCGCAGCGCCTGATTCGGAGCAGGTTGCGGTGAGAACCTATGATGGTGCGTACCTGGGTAGGGTCACCACGGTAGGGAGCGCAATTGTAACCAGTGGTCGCCGAAGGTGGCAGTTTAGAATGACGGGGTTGATAGCGCAGCCGTACAGGCTCCACTACGCTGCGAAGCGGTTGATTGGAACGTGGGCGATGCAGGCGCAAATGATGAATGTTGAGATTGTCAGAATTGACCATGCGCAGTGCTTGCCCCTCAGGCAGCAGGTACTGTGGCCGGACTTTCCGCTTGAGCACAGCTATGTGCCTGGGGATGAACAGGCCGAGCATTATGCGGTTACCTTCGGCAATCAACTGCTGTGCTGCCTGTCGGTATTTGCCTTGGGCGAGGGCCTGTACCAGATCCGAAAATTCGCCACTGCTGCTGAGTTTCAAGGCCAAGGCCTGGGCAGCGCGTTGCTGAGCCATGTCATCAGCGAAACGCAAAAGGCCGATGCGACGGCGATTACGCTGTCCGCCAGAGAAACGGCCACGGGTTTCTATGAAAAGTTTGGTTTTAGCGTCAGCGCAGAGCGTTTCGAGCGCCATGGTGTTCGCTATGTGAGCATGCTGCTCGAGTTAAGTAATAACGCCGACTGACCTCATCGGACATCAAAGAGAAAGGCACGATGAACCTGACAATCCGCAACGAACAAGCCGCAGACATCGACGCCATCAGCGCCCTGACCGCAGCGGCATTCGAACACGCAGAACATTCAAGCCACACCGAGCAATTTATCGTCAATGCACTGCGCCGCAGTGGCCAACTCAGCGTCTCGCTGGTCGCGGTGCACAACAACGAGATTATCGGCCATGTCGCCATTTCGCCGGTGACGGTTTCCTCGGGCGCAACGGGCTGGTTCGGGCTCGGGCCCATCTCTGTTCGGCCAGATCGCCAGGGCCAAGGGGTAGGTTCCGCCTTGATGGAAGCCGCTTTGGCTGAGTTGCGGCGCTTGGGCGGTGTTGGCTGCGTAGTGCTGGGCGAGCCTGGCTACTATGGGCGTTTCGGCTTCAAGGCCGAGCCGGGATTGGAACTGCCGGGCGTTCCCCAGGAATACTTCCAAGCCGTGTCCTTTGGCGATGAGATGCCGAGTGGGACGGTTAAGTACCATGCAGCTTTTGAAGCCACTGAGTGAACACTTGAAGCATATTGCTGCATAGGCGTCGAGACTATAATCGGCATAAAATTTGTAACTTCCAGCAACTAAATCCTCAAAACCACCTACCCCTTGTAGTCCATTTCCCAAACTTTCTTTTGCGTCTTCTCCCCCATTGAATTGATTCCAGTGGAGTTCTAGGCTCAGCCTGAAGTTACCCACTTCAATAACTGATGACCAAGGAGAGGCCGCATGGCGTTTGACGCATTTATAAAGATTGAAGGTATTCCGGGTGAGGCCCTAGATGAGCAACACCGCGACTGGATAGAAATCTCGGGCTACAGTTTTGGTGCTCACCAAAGCACCTCAGCTACGGCCAGCTTCGCCGGCCTTTAGAGATGGTGCAACTCAATTACGGCCGTATCAAAACCACTTATATTCAGCAAAAACGCAGCGATGGCTCGAGTGGTGGCAATGTTACCGGTGGCTGGGATCGGATCAATAATAAAAAATACGCGTGAGGCGAAAATGGCTGAGCCGCTATCTTTTATAAACCCGAAGACCCAGTCATTTGAAGCGCTGAAAAGAGACCTTCAATTGACGGGCATTTGCGCCCGTAAATTTGATGCGCTCAACAGCCATATTGCCAACACTGTGGTAATTGCTGGAGAGCTAGTGATTATTGGCGACCCCTCGACGCCGGCAAGCACAAGTCAAGAAGCTTACTTGATGGGAAAAGCGAACGAAATCCATCTGAGCCTGTTATCGAACCAAGTCGATGGTGATGACTTTTTACTGGATAATTTCGACCTTCTCCAAGGTGTACTTTCCAACGGTGCTCTAGGCGCTGGAGTCATTAGTGATGCCTGGAGCAGGCACATGGCGGAAATCAAAAAGTCATTGGAAGCTATTGAAAAGCTACATCAACAGTACCTACGAACAGGCTCCATCACCGCCAGGGACAAATTTTACACTGAGCGCGCGATTCTCTTCGCCCGGCTTGAAGGCCAGCTCGACAATGTTGCTTCCTATGGGGCGGGCCTTCAAAAACAGGGCTCGGTCAAGCGGATGCTAGGCATCTCCACGAAAAGCTACTTGAACAGTGGCGAGATCAGGGGCTATGCCGAAAAAATTTCAGGGGTAGCAAGGGCTGCAAAGTACATTAAGAAAGGGGTCTATATTGGTACCGCTCTGGATGTAGCGGCTACTGCGTTGGAAATCAAAAAAGCCTGCTCGCTTGGGCGTGAGGATCAATGCACACGGGCGAAGTATGTTGAGGGGGCAACTTTGGTCCTTGGTTTGGGAGGTAGCACTGTGGGCGGTATCGCCGGCGGTCATGCTGCAACAGTAGGCTGCTCTGTAGTCTTAGGATTGACCACTGGACCAGGAGTACTTGTTTGTGCAGTCGTGGGAGGAGTGGTGGGAGGAGCTGTTGGTGGAGCTATAGGGGGAAAATATGGAGGAAAAATGGGCGAGATTTTATATGGGAAAATTACTCAATAACTCAGATCTACTCGAGCTGACAGTTCTATTTATCGGAGTATCTTTTTTCATTATAGAAATATGGTTGGTCTTCATGGTCAGCATCTACACTGAGAAAGCCGAGTCTCACTTACCTACAAGCAAAATTGTAACCAACAACTTATCCATTTGGTCCCATGCTGGCCTTATAGGAAAAACCATGCGGAACGGCCAGCTAACACTAGCACTAGCTACGCCCAACTTCTGTAGCAAGATAGGTCTTTTGGAGATTACAGAAGCCAGACAGTTTCCACGTCAACTAAAATTAATACTTTTTACATCCTGGGGACTGGCTTATATATTTTTTGCAGCCATGACAATGGTAGCTTCCTACATTAGCTACTTCAAATAAGCAGTGACACCACCCCGCTTTAATTAAGGCCATTGGCAATGAGGTGCTTAGCAGGATTGTAAAATACAACACGGATTTTGAAACCACTGAGCAAGCAAACTTAAAATAACACTGCAGCTGATCCTACAGGGGAGGACACAAGAAGCATTTACCGAAGAATATCTCTATAGGAATTCCACTGAATGACTCAGATACCGCTTGGTCTGATTGGTCTTTTTATCGGCGTCCCTCTGCTGCTTATAGAAATATGGTTGGTTTTCATGATCAATATTTACACTGAAAAAGCGGAGTCCCACTTACCTACAAGCCAGTTTGTAGCCAATAATATATCCATGTGGTCCCATGCAGGCTTTATAGGAAAAACCATGCGCAACGGCTATTTAACATTGGTACTAGCAATGCCTGACATTTGTAGCAGAAGGGGTATTTTGGAAATTGCCGAAGCTCGACAGTTCCCGCGCCAACTGAAACTAATACTTTTTATTTCTTGGGGGCTGGCATATATATTTTTTGCCGCCATGATGGTGATGGGATCCTACATCCATTACTTTCAGTAAATAAGCAGCGATCTCTTAGGCATCTAGGAAAATCTCTGATTGCCTGAGGTTCGCTGAAGCTATCGAGGGAGATATCTAGAAAAATACGGGCGAGTACTTATATAGACAATTCACTCAATACCCAGATATCAAACATTTCCCCGCCCTGCTTTCACTGCCTCGGCCATGCCTCCAAAATGGTCCATATGGCGCCCCACGCGAACTGACCAACCCTGTTCAGGATTGATCAGTTCATATTCCTAGAACCGCCAGCCCTCAGCTTGAACCGCCCGACAGAATGGCCCCGCCAAGGTCGCATTATGGTGAGCAATAATCGCCTGCGCACTGAGTTCCGGGGTATCAGCGCAGGTATGCCCATCGGCAACCAATACGGCATCGAAGCCAAGATCGCGCGCAGCGCGGCAGGTGCTGTCGACACAGTATTGAGTCTTCATGCCGGCAATTACCACGCCGTCACAACCATGCTCACGTAATTGAGTGGCGAGGTCAGTCATGGCAAAGGCATTGGGGCGACTCTTTTCAAAGATCACCTCATCCCCCTGAAGCTGCAGTTCCTGCACCAGCTCCGTAAGCGGGCTACCCGGCTCGATAGGCGAGCCCGCCGGGCCTATGTGACGGGCGAGAAAGATGGGGGCCCCTGCCTTTCTGGCCTTGCCCATCAGAGCATTCAACGTGCTGAGCAGCGCCTCGCTACGCCAAGGCTTTTCCGGGCCGTGAACAAGGCCGACCTGCATGTCGAGAATCAAGAGTGCGTGCATGGAGCGTTTCCTTACGTGCTAGCCAGCGAATCAGGGGCAAAAAAAAGACCCTGTCCATTGCTGGCGGGTCTTTGGGGTTCGCGGACTTTCTAGCTCACGACACCTCACACGACCCGCCTCGGGCGGTCGTGGTGTTGGTGGTCGATTCAATGCAGAGCTTGGTCATGACGTTGACGTTATCTCTAGAACATATGCCTTGCAAGTGAACAGAGTGCGATCCATGAACCCCACCTATCCAGCCCTTGGGTAGCCGGTTACTGTGGCATCTCTGGCGAGCAGTTCCAC